>CAYUGC010000015.1:0-31891 GCA_964444085.1 uncultured Bifidobacteriaceae bacterium
GGATCCGTCGGCTCAAGGCCGGAATTCAATAACGACCAGATGGCACCGTAACCGGCGGTGTCTTTCCGCTGGCTGATACGGTAACGGAATTTGCCGACGGGCTGGCTCAGATATCCATCCAACAACCGGATGGTTTTTTGCGCTACCGTGATGCGTTGATTCAACTCATTGAGAACATTGTCCTGCAAACGACGTTCCCAATCTTTTTTGCGGTCGGCGGCAAGCTGGCGGGACTTGGCCAGTTCAATGGTTTCCAAATGGCGGAGACGGCTGGCCCAGTTGTCGTTGCTTTCGTCCTCAGCCGACCATTCGTTGCTGTATTCCGGGTGAACCAAATTGCCATGTGTGTCACGGCTGGTGGCCAGCAAGACGCGCTCATGGTTGCGTTTTTCCCGCGCAGCGGCGGCGGTCTGACCAGCGGCGGCGGCGGCATCTGTGACGGACTGAAAACAATCGGCCCATTTGGGAGATTGTGCCCGAAATTCGTCGCGGCGCTGGAGCAGATCGGCTTCGAGGATGCCGGTGAAAGATTGGCCAAGCTGGGTGTGGCTCTTGGCGACTTCCAGTTTGGCGGACTTTACGTCTTCGACCGCATGCGCCAAGGCCTCGCGCTGAGGTCTGGCCTTTAGTTCAAAGTTTTTCTTCCGGTCAACGAGAACGGCAATTTTATCATTGGTTTCCCGTTCTTTTGTTTCCAACTCTTCCAACTGTTTTTGGCGGGCTTCGCGCTCCGGCGTCAGCAAGAGTTTGACGGTCTCGCGCAGGCTACCCAGTTTCTTTTCGTAATCCGGCAACTGCGGCAGTTCGGCGGAAAGATCCGGCAACGTGGCATCGCCCAAGCCGCCTTCTTTTCCGGTGGTGAGCCAACACTGAATATCGCCCAAGCGCTGTTTCAGCGCCGTGTGTTCCGCGCGAGTATCAACCTGATCTTTTTCCTTGGCGGCCTTCATCCGCGCCAACCCCTCGCGGCCCAGCGTCAACTCGACGGTGGTGGCGGGTTTCAGCCGGCGGCGGAGCGGAGCCTGTTTGAATATTCCCTCGGGCGTGATGGCGCGCGCGGCGTCGGTGGATTCCAATTCTTCCAACGTCTCGACGCAAAGCACATCGCCTAAAAGATGCTCGACGAAATGGCGGGCGACAGGATTGGTCACCTCCACTTTGGAGAACAGGGACTGCTCGCGCACTTCGCCATGCCGCCGAAGCTGGCGGGCTTCGTGAGGATTCAGCAGTGATTCCGCTTCACGCCCGGGCGGGGTCTTCCGCAGAAGCTCAACCGCGACGCGATAATCGTCCGGGTCATTCACCACGAGTACCCAGCGGTTGCGGGCCAGAAATAATTCCAAGGCCGGCCACCAGCGTTCCGCCTCGGGTTTCACCTCGATCAACCGGCCAAGCTGTTCGACACGGTTGCCCAGCTTTTGCCGTAATGTTTGAAATAGCGGAAACGCCCCCGGAGCCTGACCTTTGGACAGATTTTCCAAATCGGCGGCCAATTGCTGCAGCCGCTTGTTTGCGTCGTCAATTTTTTGCGACAACGGCTGGGCCAGCTTTTCGATGTCCAACCACATTTGCTGGAAGCGCGCCGCGAGTTTGGACATGGCGTCAAGCCGTTCGGCGTCGGTGCCGGAACGAAACCGCCCCAGCAACGCATCATCCACCTCAAGCACGGCTGACAAACCCTCCAACGGCAGGGCGGCCCCGTGCTTGAGCCACTGAGTCCAACGATAATGGCGGCCATCCAGTTGCTGACGGGCAGACGTTCTGGCTTCACCCAATTCGCGCACCTTGTTTTGCAGCGGAGTGATTTCACTTTTCAGTTCCGCAATTTTGATCGCATCCGGGTCTTTGTTGACTTGATAACGAACGCCATCGAGCACGGACTTAATCCGGGTGGCCTCAACCTGAGCGGCTTCCAATTCTTTGAGATCGGAAGTCTGTTCACTTTCGAGCCGCTGGAGATCTTCGGCGTGTCGCTGCTGCCGCTCCTCGTGCTGCAACAGTTTCAAAGTGTGCTCGGTATGCTTGAGCACAGCCATTTCACGGCGACTGTTTTCATAAAGGGTATGCTGTTCGCCGATGCGACGGAGAAAGGCCGCCTCGTCCTCCTGCTTTTCCAGCCGCTTGCGGATGTCGTCATAAGCGCGCAGGGAATTGCGAACCTCCGCAACGTCGAGAGGGTTTTCTTCCAGAATAAATTCACGAATGAAATGCTCCACGCTGTCTTCCAACTCGAAGGCGATGGCCTTGGGAAAGGTTTTATGGAACGCCACGTCGTCAAAATTCAGATGACGCGGGGTGGCCATTTCCTTCAGGTATTCGCCCTGACGCTCGGTGAGCAGAAAATCGTTGAAGCCTTCGCGGCGAATCCAAGTTTTGAATTCGTCCTCGCTCAAAATTTTGCCGTCCGGGGCAACCTGCGCGTATTCCAAGCGGTCGGGAATAAAAAAATAGGTGTGCTTCGGGCGGGAATCGGGGCTGGAAAATTCGAGGCGAACACCCCAGGTCTCACGCTTGGGTTCCTGGCCACCTTTTTCCGCCGGGCGGGTGAACTCCAACGCGATCAACGTGACGCCGTTGCGGCGCAGAAAATGGCGACCGCCATCTTTGCCCGCCTGATTGGTATCGCCCAAGCAATAGCCAACGAGGTCACGTCCCTTGGCGTTGCCGGCGGCGGCGCGATTCGCCCGCCAATGTTCGCCGAGCAAGACGTATTGCATCAGGTCGAGCAAGGCGGATTTGCCGGTGCCAAAGCCGCCGGAGATCAGGACGTTGTCGCTCACGTCAAAAATCTGACGGAAGCCATACCAATTGATGGCAACGATGCGGGTCAGGGAAATGCGCTGGCTCATGGCTTCGAATCCTTTCCGGCTTCCGTTTCAGTGGCTGGCGATTGATACAAATCCACCTGCTGCTGCCAGGCGGCGGCGTTCTCGAACGGAATCGTTCGTGCCAGCGTCGGCAAAATCTCCACCGAGGATTCACCGAACAAGTCGGCGTCCTCGTGCCATTGCACGGACACGAGCCGCCGGTTGCGCAGTTTGCCCAGCATCTCGCGCAACTGGGTGGCCGCCGGCAAATCCACCTGCTGGAAGTAAAGTTTGAGCCGCTGCCAAATATCATTGGCGGTGACCACGACGGTTTCCGCCGTTTGCTCCATCCGGGCATCGTGGTAAATACGCCAGAGCGTGAGCACGAGCAACGTCTCGGCTTTGTTGAAACGGGCCACCAGCCCGCAATCGCCCGGAACCGGACGGAGTTGGAAGATGGGCCGGTCGGGATCGGCCATAAGTTCAAGATTTAACGGGGCGAGGTATTCACCCAGCTCGCGCTGGTATTCACGCGCCAATAGATAAAGTTCGTGGTCGCGCCCAGCCTCACCAATCAAGGCGCCGTGGGCCAAAAGTTCGGTCAGCACGGCCGAGAGCGCGGAGCGCTCGTCCTCACGAATCCGATTCCAAGATGCAAACGTGGGCCAAGGTAGTGACATATCAGGAAATCCTTTCGATGGTGAACCGCTCGAACAGGCGATCCGCCTCGGCATCCCTGGGGATGCGCTCCGGTTCGGTGGCAAAATCGGCACGGAGCGGATGAATCCGCCAGCGCACCGTGCGATGGGATACGGCCGCCGGGCCGCGATCAAAAGCCAGCACGGCTAGCAAATCAAGCAGGTCGTCCTCGACCGTCACATGCAACTGTTCGGTGGAAATACGAGCGCCCTTGGTGCCAAGTTGTTTTTCGATGAAACGCGCCGCGCGCTGCGGAGTAAGAACATCCAGATTGCGGCGGCGGATTTCATCTTTGGCGGCATCGGCATCGGTGTTCTCCGGTGGCGGGGCGAGATTCAAATCCACCGGCAAGCGCTGACGACGGGGACGCGACAGGGAATCAGCACCAAAATATACTTCCACCGTGGGAGTCAGCAGAGTCATGCCAGGTTCGTCGGCGAGACTGGCGAATGACTTGCCGGCGTGGATCCGGGCGGCTTCATCCAGATAGGCTTTCACCTGTTCCGGACGGCGTCCGCGCATTTCCGTTTGGTAGCGATAACGCGCGGCCGACAAACGTGCGAAGTCAGACATGCGGCCATCAATGATACGCTGCTTGGCCGGAATTGAAGCGAGCTGTCGGCAGAGTTTGTTCAATAAACGCTCGGCTTCAGCAAAGGCGTCGGAATCACTCAGGGTGAGGTGCTTGGCAAGGCCGGTGGCGAGGCGTTGCTTGGTGAAGGGATCATAAAATGCCTCCAAAGCAATCGAGTGCGCCTGATTCAAGCGCGGCAGCAAACCCGCCTCTTGCAAGGCGTCGTAACAGACCATGTGTTCGCCCTGATGAAAATCCACCAACATGCGCTGGACAGTTTCATTGGCTGACGCGCTCTGACGCTGGGCAGCTTCCTGATGAATGATCAGCGTCTCAACCGCGTGCATCTGATCCTCGGCCCGACCACCGCGCTCCAGCAGGTCTTTCACCGTCATGCGCATTTCGTCGGGACTCAGGCGATTGGGATCAAGCGCCCCTTCCACGAGCAAATCCCGGCACAGAGTCCGCAGGGTGGCGGCAAAATCCTTTAATTCAGCGGGACGATCTTCGGCAAGGTCGCGCAACATGCGCAACAACCGCCGCAGCGGCGGCGTGATGAGCACAAAGTTTTGATCCAGGCTGACCCGCCGGGGAGTCAGCCAGTTGGCTTCGATGAGTTTGTTGAAGAACTGGGCGGCTCGTTGGCTCAGGTCGCGGAACTGGCCGCCTTCATCCTCGTCGAGCTGAACATCGGGGTGGGCGGCGAGAACTTCGCGGATGAGCAACCGCGCTTCCGCATGTCCAATCTGACCGCCTTCATCCGCCGCCTCGCAAAGACTGGCGGCACAATCCACATAGATGGCGGCGGTCGGCCGCGCGAGCGGGCGGAAAAAGCCGCCACTCAACAACGGCGCAAGCTTGGTGCCGAGAACTTTCGGCTCGTGGCTGCCTTGAATTGTTGTGGCCGCGTCACCCATGGAAAATAGTCCGGTGAGTATGGCGCAATTGGATATGAATTGTCACGATTGGACAATTATTTCTGAAGATTGGAGCGGGTGAAGGGAATCGAACCCTCGTTACTTGTTTTGGGGGTTAAGCCATTTAGAAATATAGGAAAACATTGACATTTCCGCGTGGTTTTGCGATAGTTACTTGCACTACTTGCACTCGTTATGGCTTATCTATATCGCAAGGATCGCTCGCCTTTCTGGTATGTCGTTCACTTCGACGACCACGGAAATGAGGTCCACAAATCCACCAAATGCCGCGCCGATGATCCCAACCAAACGCTGGAGGCGAAGGCTATGCGCGCCGATCTGGAGGCCAAAGAGCATCGCGGCGCGCCGGTGGCCGGCAAGGATGGCTGGGACACCTGGGTGGTAAAATACCTGAACCGCCATTGCGAAAGCCCGCTCACGCTGGAGCGTTACATGGATGCCTGGAAGTGGCTGGCCATGTGGCTGCAAACCGAGCGCTATCACTCCCCCCGCGCCATCACCTACCGCAACGCGCTGGAATATATTGAATGGCGGGTGAATCACAAAAAGAAGTCAGGCAAAAAGGCGGGACGGAACACGGCCATTTTTGAATTGAAGACGTTCGCCATGATCATGGGCGAGGCGGTGCGGCTCGGTCACACGAACGCCAATCCGCTGGCGAGCCTGCGATTAAGGCGGGATCCGCCGGCCAAGAAACCGGAGCTGTCGGATTTGGAAATCACGGACATCCAGAAGGATTTGAAGGAGGAGCCGGAGTGGATGCAGGTGTCGTTTGATATTGCGCTGCACACGGGTTGCCGGTTGCGCGAGACGCGCATTGCCCGCAACTGCGTTGATCTGGTGGAAAACAAAATCACGTTCGCCTCGCCGAAGGGCGGCGAGGACCGGGCGTTCTCGGTGCCGATGCCGACGGCGCTGCGGCCGTTGTTTGAAAAACTTTTCGGCGACAAGAAAAACAAGCGCGAGTTCACGCTGGAATTTCCATTCCAGCCGTCGCGACGCTGGCAGCAGTTTTTTATCAGGATCAAGAAGCCGCACCTGACGTTTCATTGCCTGCGCGTCACCTACGTCAACCGGCTGCGCCGGGCCGGTGTGCCGCGCGAGGCGGCCATGCGGCTGGTAAACCATTCGTCAGAACTGATCCATCAGATCTACCAGCGGGAGCGTGTGGATGATGTGGCGCAGTGGCGCGATGCGGTGAAGTTTCCGGCTGCGGCACCTGCTTCGTAAATAGAAAAAAGCCCGGACACTACTCCGGGCTTTTGCAACACACTTTTTAAATTGTTTTGTCGGGGTCACAACGCCCAACGAGAAAAAGGTTATCAGAATCCGATTTTCGCGCATGTCACCAGTGCTGGGGACAATTCCGAAAACGTAGAGATTGCATTTTCCGGTCTGCTCATTAAAAAATGCGCATGAATTACAGACTGAAATCAGCAATCGAGGCGGTTCCAGTGGCGGAAAGCCTGCACGGTGCGCATCCACTTGTATCCAAAATGAGACAGGCGATGCTGGCAGCAAAGCCTGAGCCATCAGGCATTGTCGAGGTGCCATGGACGTTGAGGGTTCTTTATGTGAACGTTTCTCGAGCCCAGACCAGTCGGGCGCTTCGGATCATGGATGCCCTGGTGAAGGCGGTTGAGCGGCGCGGCGCCATCTTCGTCAAGTCGAAGAATTCAGACTGCCAATCCATGCATCTGTCCATCGGCGGGGAAAATGTTGGAATCTATTTAACCGAAAAGGTGAACAAAACTGAACGCCCGCTGAAAAAAGGTGCGGATCCCCTGGCTTGGAGGTGGAAGTGGGAAAAATGGGACTGTCAGCCCACAGGAAATCTACAGTTCCGAATACTTGAATGTGTGCCCTCTGACGCACGCCGGTGCTGGACAGACTGCACCCGGTATAAGTTGGAATCGAAATTAGGGGAGATTGTGGAGTGGCTATTCGTCACCGGCGCGGCAATAAAACAGACACGACTGGCCCGCGAGGAAATGTGGCGGAAACGTGAAGAAGAACGCCAGAGACAAGAGCAGGAACGCCTGCGACAGGAAGCACTTCATAAAAAAGCCGAACGGTTGAGGCAGATGGAGGAGGAAAACCGTGATAGCCTAGAGGCGGCGGCACAGAACTGGCGAGAGGCAAAGCTGCTACGTCGGTTTATTCGCGTATGCGAAGGAGAATTGGAAAAAGACAGAAAACCCACGGCAACGGATTCCTGGCATGATCGATGGTTAATTTGGGCGCGAGAACATGCGGACCGGCTTGATCCCATGACGAATGGATATCTTTATGCCGAAGGGCACCGATTGACTGCTCCAGATGTTGAGGCCGAGATTCCCAAGCCTGAGAAGCAATTCGGCAAAAATGTTCCTTTCTAAAATCTGCTAAAGCACGCCTTGCGTTTCAACCGGGTTGGAGGCAATCGGGGCTGTCGTGACGGGCGTTGTTCACGAGCTTGGAAACGCGGTAGCATTCCATTTGATCGGCGGGATACGGCCGCAACAAGGTTTTCAGGAATTGCGGTTCGAAGCGGTCGGGTTGCAGCCACCATCGATAATGCTCCGGGCCGAGAATCACCGGCATCCGGTCGTGGACGGCGGCGACCATGGTGTTTGGCTCAGTGGTGATGATGGTGAAGGTCTCGACGATCTGGCTGACGGCCGGGCCGGTGTCATCCAAGCCGAGTTCACCCTCGCGATGAGGCCGCAGCCATCTTTCCCAGAGGCCGGCCATGCAAAAGAATCCCCCGCCCTTCATGGTGAATCGAAACGGCTGCTTGCCGGTGGGCGTGGTTTGCCATTCGTAAAAGCCGTCGGCTGGAATCAGGCAGCGCTGCTTTTCAAACGGCCGGCGGTAGCTGGGTTTCTCGCTGATACTGTCGGCGCGGGCATTGGTGAGTTTGTCGCCGATGGTTTCATCTTTTGACCAGGACGGGATGAGACCCCAACGCATCGGTTTCAAGGTGGCAGTGCCACCCTCCCATATCAGAACCGGTGCGATGGCGCGGGGCGCGAGGTTGTAACGCGGCTTGAAATCCACGACCTTGCAGATGAATCGAACGAGTTTTTCCAGTTCGGCTAAATCGCCCGTGATGGTATAGCGGCCGCACATATCAGAATAATGTTCCTTGAACCGGTTTGGCTGAACGCTCCGCGCCCCATAATTTTGAAATCATCTCGCGTTGCGGCGTGAACGGACATTTGGCCTTGGGTTGTTTCTGCGATTCGTCGATGTGCTGCAAGGCGAATTGCGCGCCGGTCATCAGCGCTGTCTTGCCAAGTTGCTGATTCAACTGGTGCGTGGCGTCGTCGAGGGCGCCCCAGCGTTCTTCGTTGGTGCGGCCCCAGAGGGTCGGGTTGGTGTCCAATCGTTCCAGGTTGAACATGGCGATGCGGATCTGGCGCACGGGCCGCTGCTGATGGGCCATGATTTCGCGGAACATCTGCTGCAACACTTCATTGATGACCGAATTGAGAAACTGCGGATGTTTGAACCGGTGGCTGGTGCCAACTTCCGTAAAATCATTGAACCGCACGGCCAAACTGAACTCCCGCGCCTGCATCAATTCGCGGCGCAACTGGCCGGTAAGCCGCGTGGCTTCGCTCAACATGAATGTGAGTGCGGCTTCGTAATCATGCTCGTCCTGCGGCAACGTGGTGCTGCTGGAGATGGTGGTGCGGTCTTTGATCTCGAGCACGAGCGGTTCGTTCCACTGGCCATTTGAAAATAACCACAACTGCTGGCCCCAGATGCCGAACTTCTGCTTCAGCAACATCGAGGGCAATCCGGCGACGTGGCCGAAGGTCAATGCACCCAGCGCGGCCAGTGACCGCTGGCGGTTTTTGGCGATGCCGGACAGTTCCTGCACCGGGCGGTCTTTCAAGAAAGCTTTTTCCTCACCGGCGGGCACTTCGAGAAAGCCGACACCCTTGGCGGCGTCGGTAGCGAGCTTGGCGAGCTTGGCGGAATTGCCGAGGCCGGCGGTCACCGGGAGGCGCGTCTCGTTCTTTATGCGGGAGCGGATGCCTTGAACGTAGTCGGCCGGCGTGGTGTTGCGCCAGACGTGGGAATCCATCGATGAAAAATCCAAAAATCCCTCGTCAATGGAATACGGGACGAGTGTGGGCGCGTATTCCTCCAGGATCAGGAACATCTGCCGGGATAATTCGCGGTAGGCGTCGTAGTGCGGTTTGCAAAGGACACCGCTGGGACAGAGTCGTTTGGCCTCAAAGCAAGCTGTGCCCGTCTTGATGCCGAATCGTTTGGCGAGCCTGTTGGCAGCGATGACAATGCCATCCCCGCGCCGACCGCCGCCAACCCAAACAGGCCGCCCCTCCAGCTTGGAATCGAGCGCGATCTCGCAACTGGCGAAGAAGGAATCTCCGTCAATGTGCAGGATGCGGTTCTCAGGCTTCATGTCGCACCGCTGAATTTAGTTCGTCGCCCTGTATGACCAAGAAAACTATTTGAAAATAGTTATTCACAGGGACAGCGGATGTCCAACCACATGATCTGGTTCTTTGGTGAGACAGCCGAGCAATAGCCAAAGATCACCGGTTTAGATCATTTCTCCCACATGTTTTTTGTGTTGTGCCAAATAATAATTGTAAAGTTTATCTTTCTTTCCCTTGGTTAATTTGCCGGATATTGATTCCGCTTTTACACCTTCCCACTCTAGCTTCAACAAATATTGAGTAATGGTAATGAGGCTATCAATAGCCTTATTTAAATCATTTAGGTCTTTGTCAGTGTGTTTGATGACTTCATCACAGCCATTGATTATTGTTTGATCCCAATACTGATCTTCAGGATTTAGATAAAGCCGGATCAAATACTTCAAAACATCAGCTTCTTTATGAAGATTAAAATGGTCCTCATTCGGAACGCTTCGACTCTTCAAGTTATATGTGTGTGCTGATCCGCAGAGTTTAGCTATGTTCTCTCGGATATCTTGGATGTATTTAATTCGAGAAGCCGTTACAGAATTGATGTAGGACACTTTTCTGGCATTCCGAAGGATTACTATAAGATTCGTCACTCCGATAACAAAGGTTGCCGAAATCCCAACTATTGTAACAAGTTCTGTATTCATGGTTTTATCTATTATTATTTCACGTTTTCATCAGGGACCGGATATTTTTCTTGCTGTAACAACCGCGTGAATCCACCCGAGTTTTACAACTACTTACCGGCAGGAAGTTTTCGAAACGTAACGTAACCTGCTAATATAATTAAAAATGCGCCAGCCCCCTTACTGACGACTGCAAACTGGGCTGCATCAAGCGGCTTAATATTCCATGTCATTAAATCGCAAAACGCGGTGATAAAATCTGGTCCAACCGATAGCAACGCCGTTCCAGCACCTCCTAATAAGATAAAAAGCAAAAGAATATAACGGGGGACTTCGACATGGGTTAAAAACGATACCTCAGGCTTTTCCCCTTCTCCCGCATCCATTTTTTTCTTAAAATCAATTGGAGCAAGTGTGCTAACTAACACCCTCTTACAAGCAATTAAAATACAATCCTCATTGTAACTACTTGACACCCGTATTTCTTTTGGAGTAATTACATAACCATCATCTGTTTGTGAAACAACTTCGTAAACTGGTTGTTTTGCACGGTCTATCTGATTCACATGTGGCGCAAATGTTAGGACCTTCAGAATGTAATTCCTGGCCATTGAAAGTCTGTAAAAGGACTCATTATTTGTTGTTTTTGGTGTTACTAGTTTCTCTTGGTTTCTAGACCAAAACCCACCTTGCCGGTAGAATCCTCTAACTCGGTGAAATACGGTCCTGTTAAGAATTGCAGACTGAGACAATTCATTTGTTGTCGTTTGCCAAGCGTTGTCTTCGGCTATTTGATTCTTCTGCGGGACTACTGGGATAAGTGTTTTTTTACTTATGCCAAGAAAATCACCACCATAACCAGAAGAATCTATATTTTTAGTTGGCGGATTAGTTCCAGATTTTTCAATTGCATTCTGAATCGTCGTCTGATGTCCTGGCTCATAAACCACATAATCTTGGAGCTTTAATGAGGCGTAAAAGACGTTGCCGCGCTTCCAAATCTTTAGCAAACGAGCATGGCGAAGTGGAAAAAATAAAAAAGCTTGTCGTTTCTGCAGTTCTAGCGGAAAAATGTCTTCCAGTAGCAATCGGTTTAAATGCGCTAATCCAGGACCTACTGGATGCTTACCAAGCAAAAGCTCCGTCTCAGGTCGCAGCAAAACATCTTTAAAAAGCGCTGGTTCGTGGATGCATGGTCCATCAATAACCTTGTTAAAAGTATTAATGATAAACTCTTTTATGCCAGCAGAACACGGAACCAACGACTGCTCTTTAAAAATAGTTTTTTCACTTTCTGAAAGTTTGTTTATAAAAATGGCTGAAAATGGATCAGATGGGTTCAGCAATCTATTTTTTATTGCTTCAAAATTATTGATGTCATCGACTGAAAGCCTTGTGGTGGACTCTATGCTACGTGTTTCAGCGTAGATTATAATCGCAGACCGACGAAACCATGGCAATTTAACCGCCCCGTTTTCTGCTACTGCATAATTTCGAATTCTCTGTGCAACATGTAATTCTCGGTAACGAAACGTAATCACATGTCCCCTTGGATATACTAGCGACTCAAGCGCACCTTCTCTATAACGACTTGCTGCATCGGAAGTGTAAAAGTGGAATTTCATAATTCCTTTTCAATAATTGTCGCTACCTGATTTAGATCACTGCAGATTTGAAACCGAGTAGACTTAGGCTGCGCCGCTATTTCCTCGTAAATCCAAGTCGGAATCTGAACCCAAAGCCCGGACAAACCTACTTCTAATGCTGGGAGGATGTCTGACTTCAGACTATCGCCTATAGACCAGCTTCGATTAACATCGATCCGTTCCTTTTTTATGATTTCTCTGAATACAAACTTGTTTTTAGTCGGGACGATATGAATAGCACTAAAATACTTTTTGAGTCCACTTTCCTTAATCCGACGTCGCTGAATTCTTGGATCGCCTTTTGTTAATAATACAAGGTTACGAGAGGCAAGCCTTTTAAGTAATTTCCTAGCTCCAGGTCTTAACCTCGCTTTCCTTTGAAAAACATTTGCACCAATTCGAAATAGGCGGCGACTAATGACTTTAGATATAGGCTGACGACGAGACTTCATAATCAAACGGTAGGCTTCGTCGAGTGAATTGGGAAAGCGGGTAATCGAAAAACCATGCCGCTTTACATTTCGCGCATCGATTTTATCCAATTCTTCTAATGCGAACTCTGGTGGGACTCCAAACCTCGTCATTATCTTCGCATACTGCGTCTTAGCTATTTCATACAAATTCATTGTCTGCCATAGCGTATCGTCACCATCGAATATACAACACGCCTTTAAGGTTCGCCTCCCTTTGGTATTTTTAAGATGTCGCGACATTGTCATATACAATCGCGCAAATCTCTTGGTTCGGTTAAATATCTGCGCCCTTCGGCTGTCAATTGTCGACCTTGATGACCTGTGTTTATAAGGCCAAGACGAGTGAGATATTCGATGAGTTCGACGAAATCACCACGATTACTAATCCGCAACCCGCGACAAAGGCGGTCTTCCGGCGACGCTCCATGCGTTTTCAGATACGTCAATGTCTTGCGGCCTAGTTCGTCCAAGCCATTAAGATCAATGCCTTGGTGGTCATAATAGGCGGCAACGGCCTCGGTGGTCATCAATCCTGCTGCTGCGCGTTCCGCATCTGCTTTCTTCAGCTTTCGCTGGTTTGAAGGTAACCGGCTAAAAAACTCGGTCAAAAGGTCATTCACTAAGCTGCGCACGGCCCGTCTGGGGTTACAGCGATTCCGTGCGGCCACTTCTATGCAAACCTCACGAGGAAGTTCGTAACCACCAAACTCCTTGCGGGCATGGGAAAAGATGATGCCGGCGAGTTCATCGAGTGAATAGGCTGCCAGAGCGATAATATCCATGCGGCTGACGAAGGCGTCACTCAACATTCCTTTATCGGTTGTCGCAGCGACGAACACCACATTGGAAAAATCATATTCAACACCGCCGACCGTGGCGATGCGTGCATCGTCCATTGCGCTTAAAAGTGCCGTCGCTGTCGATTTTGCCAAAGCGTGGACTTCATCAATAAAAACCAGACATTTGCCAACATTCACCCGACCACGGGCACGCGCTGGCACTTTGCCCTGTTCTCGAAGCTTTTCAATCAACGCGCTGGGTTGCGGCAAATCACTGCCGGAAAAAAACACGGGGTCTTCAGCTAACAATTGTTTTGCAACCGCACGAGCCAGACTGCTCTTCCCTACGCCAGCAGATCCGATGAACAAGGTGTCGGTGAAACGGCGACCCGTGTCACGCGCTAGTTCGGCTTTTTTATAAAGTTTTGTGGCAGCAAACTCTTGGCCGATGAGACCAAACACATTCTCAGCCGGCGGCCAATTGGCCGGCGTGACTTGCGGGAGATTTTTAACAGGTATTGGCACCTGGCTGACAACACGCGCGACTGGTTGTGGCGGCGGTTGAGGCGGCGTCGGTCGGCGCGGCGGTTGTGCTTTGGTTGCTTTAGGTGTTGGCGAAGAATCGGTTTCTCCAGAACCATCCGGGGAGTCGTTCGGAGGCGGAGTTGATCCGCCATTTTCTCCACCTGCATCTGATTCTGACTGTGGCTCCAGCAACCGCTGAACGTCCACTTCGTTCAAATGACGGAGACGCACTATGTTTCCATCTTTGCCGACTTTTTCGGTCTTGGTCTCCTCTGCACTGCCAAGCGCAACGTCCACGACGCTGCCAAGCATTTCGGGCATTTCGGGCGTTGGGCCGAATAGACGCACAAGCCAGCCAGCCCAGCGCTCGCGCACTTCTTTGGTGGCAAAGCGGCCCATGCAACCTTGCACGAGAACTTCTTTGAGCATCTCGTTCCGTGGGGCAGCCAGATATTGTCCTTCCGCATCGGAGGCGCTGGTGTCCCCAACCCCTTCGCGCACTGCTGCCAGCGTTGCGGAAACTTGTTCGCACGCCTTGCTAATTTCGACATCAACCTGTGTTCGTGGTTTGAATTTGGTCGTTTTAACTTCAATACATTCAACGACCAGTTTTGCGCCATCTTCGCGCACTGCGAGCAAGTCGCATCGCTCGCCCTGCGTGCCAAGACGAAGCCAGGTTCTGGCAAGTTGGGAATCCGTTGAAACAAGTAACGCACCTGGATATTTGCGGAGGTAATCGCGCGCCGTGAGCAAAGTGCCCATCAATGCGATGACGTGAGTTTCCACAACATGCCCTGCCTGCGATGTCAGAACGTCCAACAAGCCGGCACCGATTAGATGCGCGCCTTCTCCCAACAATTCCATGAGCCGCAATGGGGGCATGAGCAGGTTTGGCGTATCATTTTGAAACACCGGCAGCATCAACCGGGCGAGTGATTCGTAGTTGCGAGCGGCGAGCAAGACTTGCCGCTGGCCTTCACGCCGACGGATCAATCGTTGCGCTTTCATTTCGCCTTCCTCGGGTAAGGCACGGTCTGCGAGGAAGAACCATTGCGCGCCGAAATCATCAGGTGTCAGCACACTATCAACCGACTTGCGAAGCGCCTCGGCCTCGGGCCATGCATAAGGCGTCCCTTCACCTTCATTACCTTCAATGTGTTTGACCAACTCGATAAACTCGAAAAATGGTGGATCGCCGGCAGTTGGTTCAAGGCGCAGCTCATTCCATCGCTTGTGAAACGCGACTTTTCGGCGAACACAAAAAGGACTCATGGGCAGGCGTTCGCCTGCGCCACCGCGCCGGACACTCACCGGAGCTTCGTCAAACACAGCTACGATATGCGCTGGCCGCGCTGTTAATTCGGCGAGTATTTCATCTAGGGGCTTGGGCTGACGGTCAACCAACAACTCAAGCCGTCCGGATGCCACTTTCTCCTCGATGATTTCACGCTCGCGGGTATCAAACAGAAGCGCCTCACGCAGTCGGGCAGCCTGCTGTTGTGTTCCACGAACTTCGACGTGCAAGCGCGGCAAAAATAATTTCTTTCGGCCATCCAATAGTTTGATGAGGTCTAATAGTAATGTGCCAGCTTGGGGCGGGTTCACTAAAACCAATCGCAGTGGATTCACATGCTGCCGATGGGCCGCAGCGAATCGCTCAACAGCATAAACCAATGTGGCCTGACCATCCGGGCCGCTGTAGGCATTCCGTAAGTTTTCAAAAGTCGCGAGACGGTGAAGGTCATTCGCCACGGGGAGCACCTGCGTTGCGCCACTGCCGCCCGGAAGACGACTGGCGTAAATTACCGACAAGAATTGGACTGGATCGCCAGCTTCCTGAATTACCGCCTCGCGGTCGGCATCGTTCAACTCTTTTCCAAGACCGCGAAGCAAATTGCTCAAACGCCAATAACGCCAGAGGTGCAATGGATGGGTGGGAAGCAAAACAGCTTTGGATGCAGTCTTCCCGTCCGGTTGCTTAACCCGTGCTTGCACAACGTCCAGAGCAAGCAAACCATCAAGTGTCGTTTTTGCCCAGCCCGGTTCGCTCTGCGCCATTGCACCATAGTTCTTTGCAACGATGCCAAATAGTTGCCCGGTAACTTTTAGATACTCTTCGGCCACGCCCCGGACATCCGAATTGCCGGCAAACCATTCAAGCGGGAAATGTGTCAGTTCCTCCAACGAGCCGAGCAACTGCGTGCGAAGCTCCCGCATCTTGTTCCACAACTTGACGAAGCCAAGTTTACCTTTGCCCTGCGATGCCAGATCGTCGTCCCAGGCTGCGAGCAACTTAGTCAGCCCAAGTTCTTCATCACGCATGGTGAGAAGATGTTCGGGACGGAGCAATTGAGTTTCAGGGCGGTCAAAATCCTCCAGCGCACGACGCAAGTCAGGAACGGTTGTTTCAACCAAACCGCCCCAAACATCCGTTTTGCAGAAATGACGCACCCAACCCACAAAGCGCCGGTCCAGATCCGTTTGAAACGTGTGCGTCTCGCCTCCAACTTCCACCTCGCTTTGCCAATGGTCTTCGTCACCACTGTCTTCGCCCTCCTGAAGGGCGTCACGCAAACCTTTGCTCAACGCGGCGGCGTTCTGCTGTAATTCCTCTTCTCGGTCATCAAGCAGTGCTTCGGCAGAGACTTTTTGCAACCGCCGCTCATTGAGTGTGCGCGTTTCAGGTTCATCCGCTGGTGCATCGTCGTTTTTCGGCCCGTCAGGCTTTGGTGCCGGGGCAAATACCTTCAATGCTTCGTCCAGACTCAAATCCCCGAGTGATTTTGCTGTCGGGCTACGACGAATTGCTTGCAACTTGTCGAATGTTTTAAGGCGCGCACGTATTTCTGCTTTGCCGCTACCAGCGCGGTCACCAGCTTTTGTTAGCCGCTTCCGAACTACCTCCATTTGTCCAGTGGAGCGATCACGAAGCGCATCCATGTATTCGATGTTTTGACCTAACCTGTCACGCATGAGGTTGGGATCCGCAAACAGATTGGGGTCAGGCAACAACCCTAAAGCTGGCAGCGCATTGCGGGGAGCGCTCGCGCCCGCTCCGGAGCTCCACAATTCCAAAAATGCACGCACCTGCTCGAATGAGAATGTATCGTTATCTTTTACGAGCGCCTGCAATTCACTTAACAAACGAGTATGAGCTGGTGTCGCACTGAACTCTTTCTGAGTCGTGGCCCAACTCAGGAGCGTCAACGTAAGGTCGCGGGAGGTGGGTTGCGCAAAATGACGAAGCGTGTTGACGCCAGTAACCATTCCTCGGGCATACGCGACAATAACAGGATGCTTTGCGCGCTTGTTGCGCCAGGTGGCGGCGACGTGCAAGTCTGTGGCAAATTCCGTGAAGCAAGTTGCACCTGCTTTGCGAGCCATGGACTTGAGTGTTTCAGGGTTTCCTTCAAACCCAACCAATGCCAGAGATATATGCTCTGGAAGACCATCAAGATCGGCGAATGCTTTGAAAAAAGCGGGGAGATCGAGGGCCGGCAACTCCTGGCGTGCGAGAGAACGTTCGCCATCACGCAACGCTTCGAGCGTCCACGTGGCCAAGGCTTGAGAGGCAAGTTGAGAACGATTCATCATTAGAAACGGGGCTGGCTGTGACACATTACCAAGCCGTCCGAAAATCTGGTGGCTAATCCCAAATCGGAAAGCAATTCGACCAAGGCCGTGACGTTGGGAGTTAGGTCGCGATCCTGATCGAGAGCGACATAACAAAGCTGACCGAGTAAATCAGCATCTTGGGGCCGACCACCGAAGACGAGCCCCCAAACCTCATAAAGACGATCCAGCAATTGCGTGAGCGCAACAAATCCATCTGACACGGGAAGCACCGAGAGCACGAGAACCCGAAGAGTATCAGGCTGCGGCTCGAAATGTTTAGCTGGAACGCGACTCGCTCTTGGTTGAGCCAGTCCGCTTCGGAGAGCTAATTCGCGATAGAACTCTTCAAACTTTGGTCTTCCCTGCTGCTCGTCCTTAACATAATCCCAAGCCTCGGCACACTCATCAAATCGCCCGCTCTCTGCAAACGTGGCAAATCCGGCAATCAGTGCCTCGCGCAAGCGCGAATAAGACGAGCGACTTTGCGCCCGCATCCGCGAGCGCGAATCTCCAGAAACATCAGCCAAGAGCGCTATGGGTTCACCCGTGTTGCCAACTGATTCTTCAATCAAGTAGTGAAACAGCCAAAGACATAGTCCAATGATGAGGAAACGAAGCTTTGTTTCAGTCGCCGCCAGTGAATCTGCATTTTCACAAAGCGTGCGTAGAGCTTTAGTCTGTTTCGCGGCGCGCTTTGCAATGCCCTTCACCCGTTTGGTATCGAGTTCACCAAAACGAGCCTCATAGCGGCTGGCCGAATCTTCTTCTGTATGTTCTGCTTCTAATAGCGGTTGGAAAACCTGCCGCAATGTGGGGTTTGGGGCATTCAGACAACGCCGAGCAAAATCGAGAATGAAACGACCGTCGTCAGTCGCGTCCAAAATGGAATATGTGAAGAATCCAGCGAAACCGTCGTTATCTTTCGTGCGAGTTAGTATGTCGTGGGCGGCCGTCGAGTAGTCGCAGCCGAACCCCGCTTTCTCTGCATAGGCAGGGAAAACCGCATCGTCATTTCCAGCAAGGCAGCGCAAATGTTTGCGAAGCGTATGAAGTTCGCGTTTACCGACACCGCTTGCCATCTTGCCTGACCGCACCAACTCTGGATGCAGATTATTTAGGGCGTAAAGGCCGGTCAGATCTTTGCCATCACTGAAAGCGACAACATTATTCAAAATCTCATCACGGTAGTTCCGGCCAAGAAGTGAGACGAAGAAGCCAGTCGCAAAATGAACCGGCTTTACGCGTCGATCAGTATTGAACCCGAAGGCTGCGCCATACAACGGCGACATGTTTGGTTTGCTCATGGTGTCTTGACCGCTTCGTAACAATTCATATCGGGCGAAAGCGTTACCTGAGCCGTCGTCCGGTCATCGTGGTTATGAATGAAAAAATCCCGCGTCTGGGGAACGTCAGCACGGCGAAGGTGTTCGAGGAAAGCATCAAGACGGTTAAGCTCACGATCTGGCAATAGCTGACGGGGCAAGCCCTGACGTAACCGCTCCAAGGCAACAAATAACGGATGATCTACTCGCAATCGAACGTCTCCCGTGTCGCAACTGTATTTCAATACCAGATGGTCAGCTTGATAATCGAAGGCGCCAGCGAGCCGCTGGGGAAGGCGCGGACGCAACAACTCAAGCTCATTAAGCGAAATACACTGGTTGGCAACGTGTCCGTGAGATGGCTGTTCGTGGTAACGATGGCCAATCCACAAATAAAGTTGCGTGTGCATCTCAGGGAATAATTCCGGGCAATATGCACGATTGATAAACTCGATGAGGAATTGCTTAAATGCGGCCTCTGGTTCGCGGTTAGCCCGGAGCACTTTCAAGAGGTCGTTACCTGGTGCGCCATCCAGCGCCATGATTTCTTCGCCGGATTCATGTTCAAAGTAGAAACGGCGCTTTAGGGCTATAAAATTGGGACCATCCATTCGCAACAGCGATACTGAATCATCCACTGCCCAACCGGTGGTGGCGCGCCCGGTTTCAAGCCGGTAGTCCCAGCGCGGGTGACTATGTGCTGCGGGATCGGCCAATCTTTGCAACAGCTTGCTCAGGACAAACCGGTCATCTGTTTCAAAAAGGCGGCTGGAATACCAGCGCTCTGGCGAGCGCACGGGTTTGCGATCCTCATGGCCAGATCCGAGAACAAGGCGTGCAGCCCAAATCCAAAGTTCCCGCACCGTTGCGCGATGGCCAGCGGCAGCAAGACGACCAAGGAGATCGAGCAGCCGCTTGCGAACCGTTGGGTTGGCAAGGTGGTGCAAATTCCATGCAATGTCTCCCTCGGGTTCGGCGGCGGCAGCTTTTTTCAGCTCTGGCTGACTGATCAATTTGTCGAGCAAAGGGCCGGCGAAACCTGATGCAAGCGGATTACGCAGGCTAAGATCAACCACGAGGACTTTCTCGCGGGCGTCTTCATCAGCCTCTGGCGTTACTGCATAGGCCAACCGGTGTTCACATTGACGCTCAACCTCCTTAACCGGAGCAAAGTCTTTGCCGATGAGCCGTAGCAGGTAAAGCGGATATTCATTTGCAGCCAGGCAGAATGGCTTGCCGTCACGATGCGCTTTTTTCCATCGCCGCAAGATGGATGAGACATCATCTGGCTTCATCGCGGCCGTGGCATCGGTCTCGACCTCCGCGCCGAGTTTTTCCAAATCAGGTTCAAGTCGGCGTAGCAGATGCGTCTTGCCGTCGCCAGCATTGCCGGTCAGGACAATACTGAACCCACGCTTGACGTGCTTGAGAAGAAAATCATCAAGGGGCTGCGGCACATGAAGACTGGCAAGTTTTTCAACTGGCAATTCGTCGGCACACGCCTCCGGCCCAGCTTGCGCGAGATCGCGCCAAAACCTAATTTCGTCTGCATCGCACGCGCGGACAGCCTTAACCGGGAGTGCTCCATCTTTGGCAGATTCGATTTGTTTGCGCGGTCGCGATTTCAAGCTGCGCGCATCAACTGGCAGATGTTCGACGCTTTCGCTCAATCGCCAGGGAAGCATTTTTCGCAAGGTTGCGATGGAGGGTTCGTGGTTAAGGCGGCTGGCAAGCCATCGATTTCTCCAAAACTCAGCGATGCGCCCCGTGGCGTCGCGGAAGCGGCCCGGTTCGCGAATGTAATCTGGTAACTCTGCTGGTTCACCACGCAGGAACGCGTTGGCACCAGGCCAAGTGGGCACTGCATACATTCGCCGCGTCTGGTCATGCCGCATGAGCACGGCCGGATTGAATCCAAGCATCGTCATCCCATCGTTTAGCTTGCGGAATTTAGGGCTAAAGCCCTCGCCAAATATGCTGTTTACCCCCTTGAACTGACGTAGTTCCCCCAATGCTTCTTGAACGGCTAGAACTGTGGACTCGGAGAACTGAACTGTGCCATAACCCTCGGTGTCCCCGATATGCTCGAAATGCAACTCAAGCTGGTCGGCAGCAATTGTGCCAGCGGGCAGACGCAGGCGCTCATATTGGCTGCTGCCAAGCGAATAAAGGCTGGTCGTATTGAGCCAGGCGAGCGTGCAATCTTTCGTGCGCTCGGCGTTCTTCATCTGCGAACTGATGATGGCCGGACGTGCACCGTAACGACGGTGATAGTCGTCGGCAACCTCTGGACTAAGGAGCAACAGTGCAACCAGTTTTCCGCCCAGCAAGACGTTGTAAGGAGCTACCGCGCCGCAGGTGGTGATTTCGAGAATGTTCGTGCCAACCCGATTGCTTTTTGCTGCGGTCAAGGCGGTATTGATCGCAATAAGAACACCATCATTCTTGAGCGTGGCGCTGATCTTTGCGGGATTCGTTAGGTCAGCACTGTATTCACGAAGTGTAAGTCGGGCACGGAGCAAACGGGCAAATTCAAAAGCTCGTTTTTTTGCAACAAGCAGTCGGCGAGCGAGGGTTTCCGGCGTGTCTTTTGGGGCACGCTTACCTTCGAGTTCTAGGACGGCAATTGAGACCGGTGGAATGCCGTAATCAAGTTGCTCGGTTTCTTGGAGTGCGAGCGGGACACCCGCTGTCGCCGCCTCGGCAACATCACGCAACGCGTCTTCACGGCGGCTGGCAAATTCGTCTGCGCGACGTTGAAGCCGGGCGATTATGTCGTCGGTAGGGTTCGCCATTTCCGACTCACTGACCAAGCCAGAAGCATCAACTTCTTTTAGCGCGCCATCAATCAGTGCTTCCAGATAATTTACGAGCCGGTTCAGTTCTGTTTGATTTCCCGTGATGGCTGCATCATTTAACCGGAGCGAATACATTTCTGTCGTCCAACCGACTGATTTATCTCGGAGCGGTGAAACCAGCGGACTATTGCCTAAAGCAGCGATTCCAATGACGGCGTGACATGGATGTGCCGCGTCGCGAATCAGGTAAAACATTTGCCGACCCGGAATCGGTGTTTGTGGAATGCTCCAGGTGAAACGAAAATACCGCCAAATCTCGTTAAGCGGGATGCCAGTAAATGAATCCTGAATGGATGCCTCGCCTTCCCCTGGCACGAGCTGGAGGTAAGGCTGGAGGGTCTTCGCCAGATGGGCAATGCGTTCTTCGCCTGTTGTCAATAATGCCGGACGTAAGCGCGTCGCGAGTTCGGCTCCATCAGCGATAAGATTTTGTATGCTTTTTCGCGAACCACGCGACGGCTTTTCCATGGTCTGGATAAACTCGCGGACGCTTGGGTCAGCAAATTGTTGCGACAAAGCAGGTGAAAGCTCTTTCCTGATAATTTCTTTCGATTCGGCAACCGCATCCCGAGACTTGTTTTTCAGCCTTGGATGAGGTGGGGACTGCAACTCAATTCCGCAGTTATCAGCGCGCACTGTCCATTTAAGCAGGCGCAAATCAGCCAAGAGCCGTGCCGAAGCATCGTAGGCATGTGTTTGCCCATTCAAAAGTTTGGAACGGTGGGCCCATGAGGATTCACGCTCAACCAACTTCCGAATGTCATCGTTATTGAGATGTGAATCGGCAAGTTGCATGGCGAACGAGTAAAGTCGTTCGCCTGCAATACCGTCGATCGTTGGTTGTATGCTGACGTTCATCCGCTATTAGGCCAAAATTATTTGCATGACGCTGCCCAGCCCTGGCAAATATGGTTGTCCAAAATAAATGTCCTAGGGCTCAAAGCCTTGCGGCGCGGCGCGATTGCTTATCATGAGCAATTGACCACGCAGTTTCAACAACCGAGTTTTTCACCGCACTTTGACGTCCGAAAAAAATCTTACGGCACCAGCGGCGGGGCCGCAACGCTTCGCCGAAGCAAAAAAGGCGTGAATTTACAGCTTGCGTGATGGGGAGGAATGAAAAATCTGACATTCTCAAATCAGAATTCAGAACAAAATCAATTAGACAGCTTAAATACATGCCCAAATGATCGCACAGAGGGTGGGACATTGGCTGTCCATGCGAATAAAAAAGAATAACTTTTTTGATTTCCGTTCGGATGTTTTTTTAGGATTTTTTAATCGTCACATAAAAACGATGAAACAATAAATCAGAAGCACATCATGAAATTTAGAAAATTCACAAAGCGGGCGTTCTTGGAGCAGATTGGGCGCAATATGCTGGGCAACCTGTTCGGCAAATTCGACGGGGATTTAACCGCGCACGGGCTGAAGCTGCCCGCCGCTGACGCGCCGGATGACATTTATTTCGCGTCGCTGTCGCGGATCACCCTGGCGCCGGATGCGCTGCCGGACAATTTGATTGAGGCGCTTTTCAAGATCGAGGAGATGGCGAACGACGAGGGCCACGACCGGCTGCTGGCGGCGGCGCAAATGGCGAAGGTGGATTTGAAGCTCGTCGAGGACACGTCGTTCGGCGACGTGGCGGTGCAGGTTTATCTGGCCAACCCTGATTTGCTGGCGGAAAAACACAACGAGCAACGACTGGTCCGCCTGCCCAAATTTGAATACCACGGCAGCGAGGCTGGGCTGGACCTCACCGGGAATTTCTCAACGCCCAGCGAAATGACCGTCGGGATGCTGACGGCGGATTTGGATGCGTGGTTCGTTAAAAACAACCGCGGCGAGCTGACGGCGCACATCGAGGTTTATCCGATTGACGGCGAGTTCTGGTTCCTGATCCGGCATGGCGATGCGTTCGCCCGCACGACAAAGTTGATGCAGCGGAAATCGGAGGTGCTCCATTTCCGGCCGGCGAAGGATGATGTCGTTGTTTATTCGCCGAAGCGGGATGAAATCCGCATTCACGCAAGCACGAAGGGTGAGCGGGAACTTTACCGCACGACGTTTGGGCTTCGCCTGTTTGGCGATGACAATTATTTCTGCAACCGGAAAACTCTGACGCTTGAACCGCTGCGCCTGCTCGGTATTGATGCGCTGGACGTGTCAGGCATCGCCGGTCTGGCCAAGATTGTTTTGCGCGAATTGGAAATCGCCTTCGACAACAAACACTATGAATCGGTGATCCGGCGGGCGGATGATTTGTTCGCGGCGGCAGCGGATGCGCCGTTTGACCGGGCCGCCATTCCGGCAGGCGGGCGTCTGGTGCGCGCGACGTTTGATGTCTATTTCACCGGCTGCAAGACGCCCCGCAAGGTGCAGGTGAAGCCGTCGAACACGCTGAAGCTGGGCCGCCATTGCGATGCCCGCATGGTGCACGAATGGCTGAGCGAAATGGGCTTCCGAACCTTTCGGTCGGGCACCAACGGGACCAGTGATTTGAACGGAAACAATCGTGGAGGCATCACGCATGTCAAACCCATGGCGCTGTCTTGAGACGCTTGCCGCCGGTTATCAGCTCAACACTTCACTGGCGGCCGTGCCGGCGAAGTGGCGCGAGTTGGCAAACGGGCATTACGAAGCGATGCACAAGGCTTTCCTACGCACAACGGACCAGTTGGCTTTTTCTTATCCCTGCCCGCAGGAATGCGGCTGCGCCCATGAAATTATCCGGCACGACAGCGGCCGGATCGTGGCCGTCTGCCGCTGCGAGCCGTGGAATTGCGATGACATTCCCCTGACGCCAGCCGATACGGTGCTGGTAGAATTGAACTGGCAGAAACTCGGGCGGGCCATCGCGTCCGCCCTGGACTGCGACGGTGCAGGTTGCGCTTCCCTTTGTGCCGGGACGAGCCAGATTGCGACATTCGGCGGCGCCGATTTGCCGGTGGTGCTGACCATCCAGCAGGACCGCGCCGGTTTTGCCAGCGTGGTGGCGCAACTGGTGGCGGCGTTGAAGGAGCGTTTCATCCTGCTCGCGCCGACGGGCCGGTTTTATGACGCGCAATCGCAGTCGTTGCTCAAGGCAGCGCGGGCCGGCTTTTTCAGCCTGGAGGCGAACCTTGCCCTGGCATCCTCTGGCCGGCTGATTGCGGCGAAGCAGGCCGGTGAATTGTTTGCGCCGTTCCTGCCGGAACAAACCGGCAGCTTGAAAGAATCCGAATCCAAGCTGGTTTTCCGATTGTTCGGCGAATTGATGTCCCTGGGCACCCACCTGACGGCTCCGCCCGCGCAGGTTTTCGACTTGATGGTGCTCAAAAAATTGAACCATGCCGAAACGGCCGCGGAATGCGGCTGTGTGCCGTCGCTGGTCACGCGGCGGGTGGCGATGATTGAAAGGCATTTCCGCATGACCATTGAAAAGCTGCGCGATTTTGCCTCCGACCTTAAGGAGCGGCAAACGACCGTCAAGGCGGACAAGTATGCCAAAAAGAAGCATGGCAGCCCCCAGGTTGACGCCAAAGAGCCGGACGATGACCCCGACGATGATTCCCCTCCGCCCGAAGAGTATCGCTACGAATCAGGCAGCCCAAATTACTGATCCGTGAACTGTTTGTGAACTGTTCACAAGCGTAAAGCGCCCGTAAACACGGGCGCTTTTTCATTTCCCCCATTCGGTTTGTGAACTCGCCCCACTTTTTAAGCACTCATCGCATAACGCGGTGGCAGTTGCCGAAAAAAAGTGAAGACGAAGACAATCAAATGCGCGACCAGCCGAGATTCGGCATCCCATTTCTCCCAGCCGACTGGCGATGGCCATGACGTGATGCTCAACAAGGAGGAACTGGCCGCGAAACTCAAGGTGGCGGTTCGCACGATCGAGAACTGGCAGCACGAGGGTTACCTGCCGTTCATCAAAGTGGCCAACGTCGTGATGTTCTATTGGCCGACGGTCCTCGCCCATCTTCAAACCCACTTCTCGGTCAGCCCGCGTGGCGTCGTCAGCCCGCTAAACAAATTTTGAAATATGAACTCCAGAAACAAAGGCAAGGTCGGCGAGCGCGAATTTGCATCTCTCTTACGCGAACACGGTTTTGACGCGCGGCGCGGTCAGCAGTTTTCCGGTTCGCCAGATTCTCCCGACGTGGTCAGCGACGCGCTGGCGTGGCTGCACGTCGAGGTGAAGCGGGTTCAAAACCTGAATCTCACCGATGCCTGCGTCCAGGCCGAAGGTGATTGCGGCGGCAAGCCGTGGATTGTGGCGCATCGCCGCAATCACGCGCCGTGGCTGATCACGATGCGTTCCGAAACCTTCTTCAATTTCCTTCGCGGGGAGCTTCCGCTCCAGGGCACTGCGCCGGTGGCGCCGCGTTCCGAACGCGAAGAACAACACAACAACAACCAAGAAACTGAAAGTAAAAAAGTATGAACAACCTCACATTAACCTGCAAAGACAACGGCGATTTCAAGCCGCATCCCGAAGGCATCCACCCCGCCGTTTGCGTGGATGTCATGGATCTCGGTCTCGTCGAGACCGATTTCCAGGGCGTGAAGAAAATGGTCAACAAGGTGAAGATCACCTTCGAGTCGGAAGCGAAAACCGAGGACGGCAAACCCTGCACGGTGTTTCGCAGCTTCAGCGCCTCGCTGCACCCGAAGTCGAACCTCTCGACGTTCCTGAGCAAGTGGCGCGGTCGTCCGGTCGCGCCGGGCGAATCCATCAACCTCCAGCAACTCATCGGCGCAAGCTGCACGCTGGTCATCAGTCATCAGAAAAATCTGGCCGGTAAAACCTACGCCAGCATTGACGCGGTGAGCAAGCCGACCAAGAAGGTGACGCCCAGCGGCACCTACGATCCGGCGGCGGCTCGTCAGCGTTACGCCGATTGGAAAGCCAAACAGGTGGCAGGTCCTTCCGGACTGGCACCAGCGCCTGCACCCACTGCGGCTGCGTCGGCGGCTCCGGCTCCCGTCAAAAGCGGTGCGGCGACACCGCCGCCGGCTGACTTCGATCCCGAAGTCGGTTTCTAAACCTCATCCCGTCTCCCTCCGCCCGGCGGAGGGAGCGGGAGAACCTTTCGACATCATTCCATGAAAAATTTGAAATTGCTGAATAGGAAAACGGCCGAGGCGGCGGGTTATCGTCCCCTGACCATCGGTTATCTACTGCCGCAGGAGCGTCCCATGCTCGACAACATTCTGGCGGATATGCGGCGCGGGAACATCAAGCATTGCCTCGTGAAATCGAAAGGCGGTGCTGCGGTCTGGCGCGGTGGCATCGCCACCGGCCAACACCTCACCCCGGCCCTCTCCCCAAAGCGGAGAGGGAGAAAAATGAGCCGACTCACGTCGGCTGCTACAAAAACCGGACGCCGCAGCGCGGCATCCCTACCTAAGAAAGGAAAACGCTCATGAAATTATTCGCACCTGACTCGGCCCATTGGTATCAGCGCGACGGGTCGCCGTTGCACACGGTTCTTTCGGCCAAAGGCGAGCCGCGCCCAACTACGTTGCGCGACGCCCGCAAGCTCGGCCTGCTGCCGAGCGTCACCAACATCCTTGGCGTCATCGCCAAACCGGGGCTCACGTCCTGGTTGCAGGAACAGGCCGTGCTGGCGGCGCTCACGCTGCCACGCATCGAAGGCGAAAGTGAAGATGCTTTTGCCCGGCGCGTGGTGGAGGACTCGCTGACGACGCGCGATGGCGCGGCGGATTTCGGCACGGCGTTTCACCACGGCGCGGAGCTGGTCGCCAAGTCACTGGAGGTTGACCGCGCCGATTTGCTGTCGTCCTGGCTCCTGCTGTATCGCGATTGGTTTCAGGCGAACTGCGTCCGCGTGCTCTGGACGGAACAGCGCGCGGTTTCATCGCTGTTCGGCTACGCCGGCACGGCGGATTTGCTGATCGAACATCAGGCTCACGGGCTGTGCCTCGTGGATCTGAAAACGATGAAGGTGAATCCCAAATACCGGATCAAGCCGTATTCGACCTGGTGCTATCAGCTCGCGGCGTATCGGGCCGCGCTGGGCGTCCGCGCCACCTGCCTGAATCTCATCGTCAATTCGGTCACGCCGGAAATGCCGGTGGAACACGTCTGGTCCGAGCCGGAAATGGAATCCGGCCTGCGGGCGTTCATGGCGGCGCGCGAGCTGTGGAACATCGAGAACGATTACGACCCCGCCCAAACCGTGGTGGATGTCGAATCGCAAACGCTGAAAAGCTGAAACCTGAAATCGGATGGGACAGAAAACGGAAAGAAAAAACAGCTGATGTGGGCGCATCTACTAACTGACGGTCTAACGGACGATCGGTCAACTGAACTGTTACGGACTGTTCTAACACTGACGGTTCTATCACGGAAACGATCAACTATCACTCGCGCCCACATCAGCTGCCGAAAAATTATCAAAAGTTTTCTGATCGTCAAGCGCGACCGTGAAAAATTTTAAAAACATATCCGAAAGGAAAATTATGAATCGCAAACTGGACAGACTGTGGTTCCGCGCCCTGGGTGTCATCCATCGCTGGACGATTCGGCAGGCCTGCGCGCATTGCCAGCGGGAAAAGCAGCGCCGCTTCGAGCGGTTGATGGCGTCGAGCCGCAACCATCTGAACTGAATCATGGACGTCGCCCTCAATCCCGAAACCAGCCGGCTGCCGGTGCAGGTGGTGGAACATCTGCACCGGTTGGTCGGCGGCGATGCGCGCGTGGAAAAAATGGTGCTGGATTACATCGCGTTTCGCTGGGGCGCGAAAAACCTTTTTTACATCCCGCCGAAGGCCGCGAGCGAAATCATCCGCCGACCGGCGGACTTCCTGACGGCGGCAAAAAATCACGCTGAACCTGAACTGCAGTTTTAATTTATGGGACGCAAACAAAAACACGGCTGGCGTCTGTTTATCTGCCTGAAATGTGGCTATCGCTGGTGGATCCACTCGAAAAATCCCAACTACGGCAAGCAGCCATGCAAGCGCTGCGGCACCACCAAGGTGGAGAATCGCGGTTTTGATGACACGCCATGACTGATCCAAAACAAATTGCCGCCGGCATTGTCGGCGCGGTGGACTGGCAGACAGAAGTTTCCGGCTTCTGTCGCTGTCCCGGCGAGTCGTTGCACACGCACAAGACCGGCAAGAAGGATTGCCGCGTCAACGTGGACGGTGCGCCGACGATTTATTGTTTTCATTCGTCGTGCGCGCCGGCGGTGGCCTCGGCCAACCGCAACCTACGGCTGGCCATTGGTCAAAGCCCGTGGGAGCTAAAATTACCGGGGGGAGCCATTTTGCGAAGCGGCGATGTTTTGCAGCCGAGCGGCACGGTGCTGCCGCGCGAGGTCGTCCAGGCCCGCGCTCGCGCCGAAGGGCGCGACGCGGGCGAGCAGTTGGCGCTGGAAACTTTGAAGGTCGTTGCGGATCGCTTCAAGCCGGAGTTGTTTGAAAAATTTCGGTGGCCGTTCGCGCAGATTGTCGCGGATTCGCCGCTGCTGGTTTCCGAGCGTGACGCGGATGAGCAATTCCGCACCTGGCTGCGGTTGTGGCCGGCGCATTGCCATGTGTGGATCGGCAACGTTTATTCCTCGGGTCGCCTGGAGCATCGCACGCATTTCCGGCCGGTGGCGGAGTGGTATCAGATCGGGCCCGTCATGGGCAATTTCACCTGCGGTTCTGCGTTCAAGCCGGGTTCTTTCCAGCGCAGCAACGCCAACTGCGACGGCACGCGCTTCATGGTAATCGAATCCGACACGCTGCCAAAAGATGAAGTCGGCGCCATCTTCGCGTATCTGAACCAGCGGCTGCATTTCAACCTGCACGCCATCATTGATACCGCCGGCAAGTCCTTGCACGGCTGGTTTGATGCGCCGCGCGACCGGCAAATTGAAATGCGGCTCAAGTCGGTGCTGACCGTGTTCGGCTGCGACCCGAAACTTTTCACCTTTTCCCAGCCCGTGCGTGTGCCCGGTGCTTTTCGGGATGGGCGGCTGCAACGGATTGTCTGGCTGGCTCGATAAATTGAAACTATGACAACACTCACCAGTGGAAAAAGAATAACGGTCATCAAAGATGCGCCTCCGGGAAAAAAGTGCTGCGACTGCGGACGTCCGGCCTGGCATATCTACCGACCGCGCTATCTCTCCAGGGGGTATTATTGCATTTTGTGTCTGCTCTACCACGCCCACGGCGGACCCTACCGGATCGGTTTACTGAAATGGTCTCATCCCGACGATCCCAACGATAAACCTAGATACGTAAGATTTAACGCGAAACATTTGGAGGCAATCCATGGAAATTAAAACCTTTTCACCGCTCGACCAGGTTGACCCTGCCGTGGACTTGGGCGCAATTCAGGATGATTTGGCGGACTGGCATTACATCGAGGACATCGCCACCCATCCGCATCCGAAACCGACTGAATTGATTGCCGGCATCCTGCATCAAGGCTGCAAGATGATCCTCGGCGGCACGTCCAAGTCGAACAAGTCTTGGTGCCTGCTCGACATGGCGATGTCGGTCGCCAGCGGTCAGGATTGGTGGGGCCGGCGCTGTATCAAAGCGCCAGTCATCTACATCAATCTGGAGCTGCAGCCGTGGGCGATTGATGAACGGCTCGCCCTGCTCTGCCATGCGCGGCCGGAATGCAAGTTCACCCCAAAGACGCTCGCCATCTGGAATCTGCGGGGCAAAAACGCGGATATGACGCTGCTACGGCCGCGGCTGGAAAAGAAACTGGCCGGCAGCCAGTTTGGTTTGATCATCATTGATCCCGCTTACAAGGTGCTCGGTTCGCGCGACGAAAACGCCAACGGCGACATCGCCGGGCTGATGAATGAGTTTGAATCGCTGGCGCAGGCCACCGGGGCCGCCGTGGTGATCGCGCACCATTTCGCCAAAGGCGACAGCACCGCCAAGTCCGCCATGGATCGCATGAGCGGTGCCGGGGCCTGGGCGCGTGACCCGGACACCATCATGGTTTTGACGCCACATGAGGAGCCGGACTGTTTCACCGTCTCCAGCATCGTCCGCAACCTGCCGCAACTGCCGGACTTTGTCGTCTCGCTCGACTTCCCGTTGATGAAGGTCGCCAGTGACCTGAACCCGGATGCGCTCCGCCGGCCCCAGTCGAAAAACAAGGTGTGTTCCGACAAGGAATTCATGGACGCCATCATCACCGGCGAGGGCAAAACCTTCGGCCTAATCACCGAAGACGCCAAATCCTGCCTGAAAATGAGCGTCCGGACGGCGGCAACCTATCTGAAACGGCTCACAGAGAAGGGTTTAATCAAAAACTCGGGTGGCCTGTATTGGGCCGGAACCGAGTGAACTGCAACACTGCAACATCCCTTAAATGAATATGCAGCATGAAACCGGACAGGCAGAGAGGAAGGGACAACCCTCCTTGGGGTCGGGTTGCCCTTCCCTCCCTGCCGTTAGCACAACAGTTGAAAGGAAATTTATGAACACGATGGAACAAACAGACCGGTCTGGTCAGATCACCCTGGCGCTCCCCTTCGAAAAACAGGAACGGGAAAGTGACAAGGCATTCGCCGCCTTCAGCCTTTATCTGAGTCTCGGTCCGCAAAGGTCACTGGAGGCCGTGGCGACCAAGCTCGGCAAAAGCAAGACGCTGATGGAACGTTGGTGCAAACGCCATGCCTGGGTTGCCCGCGTCCAAGCGCAAAGCGAATACCTCGCCGGACTGGAGCGCGAAGCCACCGGTGGATTGGTTCGCGCCAAAGCCAATGAGTGGCTGGCGCGACAACAGAAATTGCGCGAAGCGGAATGGGACATGCACGAGCAGTGCATTGCTGCCGCCCGCCGTGGATTGGCCGCCTTCATGGAGCGCGAGAAAATTTACGCCAACCTCGCCGACATCGCCCGCATGGTCGAGGTGGCCAGTAAGATGGGGCGGCTCGCTTCCGGCATGGCGACCGACAAGACCGAAGTGACCGGCGATGACGGCGGCGCCATTAAGGTGGAGTTCGCCCTGGCGCTCAAGAAAGTTTACGGCCAGCCGGAGGCTGGACGGACACCCGAATCGGCCATCATTGACGTCGAGGCCGTGCCGGTGGATCCCGCGAAGAATTAACCGAAAAAGTTTTTACCTATGACAAATCAAATTCAGGGACTGGCCAGCTTGGCCGAAATTGAAAATTATCTGATGGCGGCTCGCGCGGCGGGCTGCCCGGAGGATCAGATGGAAAACTTTTTGCGCGCGGAAATCCTGCTGCAGCCGCGCCAGATGGCGGCGTCCGCCGCCGCACGGCGCTGCGATCTGCCGGACGGGCCGACAGCCATCGGCTACGGCGGCGCGCGCGGTGGCGGCAAATCGCACTGGCTGCTCGCTCAGATGGGTGCGGATGATTGCCAGCGCGTGCCGGGGCTGAAATGCCTACTGCTGCGGAAGGTCGGCAAGGCGAACATGGAACATTTCGAGGACCTGCGAAAGCGGCTGTTCCATAGCTTGAAACATGATTTCGCCGCGTATCGCGGCGTGCTGACGTTCGCGAATGGTTCCCGCATCATCGCCGGCCATTTTCAGGCGGAGAAGGATATTGATGCCTATCTCGGCCTGGAATACGACGTCAT
>CAYUGC010000016.1:0-31642 GCA_964444085.1 uncultured Bifidobacteriaceae bacterium
AATCATGGTAATCTCCAGGTTAATTTTTAAGGCCAAACCCGGCTGGTTTCAAGCGAGACAGAAACGCATCCGGGACTAAAATCGCCAATTTCATGAAAAAACGGAATTTTTCCTTAAAATTGACTTTCCCCAACTAATTGGGGAACGGCGGCCATCCTGACACCATATGTTGTGGCCTACAAGAAAAATTTACAAAAAAGTTACGCGAACGATATTCACAAATGAAATCGCAGGAATCGTCGCGGTCCGACTGAAAAAACCCGACTTATTCCCCGCCGGTGAACAAGATTTCAGCGCCGGCCCTTGGCGCGGTTGCTGCCGCGCGGACGGCCTTTGGAAAACGGCTTCTTGGCGCTCTTTTTGAATCCGGTGCGGGGGCCGGTGTGGGGGCCGGTGTTGGCACCAAATTTGGCCGTTACTTTCTCATGCGCCGGCTTGAATTTCCGCATCGGCGCAATCGTCTTCGGGCGCGCCTTGGGCACCAGTACAATCGGGCAGCCTTCGTAGCCGAACGCCGTGCGCATTTCGCTCGCGAGCGATTTTTTGTATTGGTCGGAAAACAATTCGTCTCGGTTGACGAACAGCAGAAACGTCGGCGGCGCCTGCCGCACCTGCGTGGCGTAATAAAATTTCAGCCGGTGACCGGCATCACTGACCGGCTGGCGGCGCTCCACCGCGTCGTGAATCGTGCGGTTCAAAATCGCGGTCGGAATTTTCTGCTGCAACTGCGCCGCGACGTAGCGCACGGCCTCGAGCAAACGGTCCAGATGAAAGCCCGTCGTGGCCGAGGTGAAGATCACCGGCGCGTAGTCGAGGAAAAACAATTTGTCCTGCACCCACTCGCCGAATTCGCTGAGCGTGGTCAGTTCCTTCGCCTGGCCCTCGGTGCGTTTCTTGGCCTTGCGTTTCTCGATCTCCGCCACGCGCGCCTGCTGCACCTCGGCGGCAAACTTGTCCCATTTGTTGATGACAATGATGCACGCGCGGCGCTGCTCGACGATGGTGTCGGCGATTTTCTTGTCCTGCTCGGTGACGCCCTGCTCCGCGTCAACCACCAGCACCGTGATGTCGCTGCGCGCGATGGAATCCTGCGCGCGCTGGACGCTGAAAAACTCCACGGAATCATTCACCTGCCGCGATTTCCGCATGCCGGCGGTATCAATCAAAATGTATTTCTGCCGCACGCCGTCGGCTTCCACCTCGAACGGCACGTCCACGGAATCGCGCGTAGTGCCGGCGATGGGCGAGACGATGACGCGCGCGGAATTTGTGAGCGCGTTGATGATGGACGACTTGCCGACGTTCGGTCGCCCGACGATGGCGATCTTCAGCGGCTCGGTGCGCTTGGCTTTGTGTTTGGGAATTTTCCCATCGGCGGCCACCATGTCAGAAGTATCGGCGTCGGCAGCGGTTTCTTCTTCAACTTGCTCTTCAACCATTTTCTCTGGCAACAGCGCCGCAGCCGCGTTCATCAGCCGCTCGATGCCGCTGCCGTGAATCGCGCTGACGGGAAAAACCTTCTCGAAGCCAAGCGCGGAAAATTCATACGCATCCTTCTCCGCCGCGAATGTGTCCACCTTGTTCGCCGCCACCAAAATCGTCTTCCCGCTCTCGCGCAGACGCTGCCCGACTTCGCGGTCGAGCGGCACGATGCCGTCCTGCACGTTCACGACGAGGATGATGACGTTCGCCGCGTCAATCGCCATCTGCACCTGCTCGATGGCAGCCTTGACGATGAGGTCGCCGGATTTTTCGCCGCGCAGCAGGCCGATGCCGCCGGTGTCCACCAGCGTGAACTCGTGGCCGCCCCACTCCGCCTCCGCCGTCACGCGGTCGCGCGTCACGCCAGGCTGGTCGTGCACGATGGCGATGCGCTTCTTGATGATGCGGTTGAACAACGCGGATTTGCCCACGTTTGGCCGACCGACGATGGCGATGAGTCCTGACATAATGGCAGGATAAGAGAAATTACCGCGCGGCAAAAGGCAAAAGCCCGGTCATTTGGCGAATTGCAGCGCCACCACCACCAGCAACAACACCAGAGCCAAGCCCATTACCGCCAGCGGGCGGCGGGCCTGTTTCCAATGCCGGATGAAAAAGATGATTGCACCGCCGCCGGCGAACACCACGAAGCCGCCGAGAATCAAGGCGGGCAACTCCAGCGGTTTGCCTTGATGCGTGAGCAACAGCCATTGAATCAGCCAACCAATCATGGCGATAGCCGCGCCAATAGACCGCATCCCGCCGATGAACAGCATGAACAAACCCCAGCCGACGGATGCCTTGAAACCGGCCACGATAAACCATACTTCCGCCACGAACAGCAGCAACCCGGCTGACAATGCGCTGATCATCTGGACTTTTTCCACCGTGGTCATCTGCGCCCACGATTTGCCGGACGTGACGGTGCTGATGGAAGATTTCGTGGAGCTGGCCGCCCAACTTTGGATCGGTGCCGCCAGAAACGTCAGGCAGATAATCCCTAGAATAATTTTACAGACAAAACGGTTCATCAATTCGGCCCTTTCATTTCAGCTTTGCCAGCAGACTTTTTGCCCGGCGAATCCAAACGCGGTCACGTCGGCGTTGGAACGTCGGCGCGTGCGGGTCGTCGCTCAAAACATCCTTCAGCTCGGCGCGGGCCAGATCGGGCTGGTTGTTCGCGGCGTAAAGTTCGGCGAGCTGCACCTTGGCGCGCGGATAGGAATGGTTCTGCACGATGTGCTGCCAGTAGAGCAGCGCGTTTTCCTTTTCGCCGAGTTCGGCGAGCGTTTCCGCCAGCGCCATCATCGTGTGGCCGTAATCGTGCTCCGGCTTTTCCAGCATGACGCCTTCGAGCAGCGGACGCGCCTCGGCGGGACGCTTCAAACGCAGCAGGCATTGGCCGAGATGCGCGCGGGCGTCCACGTCGTTTGGCTCGCGTTCCAGCGCGGCGCGGTAGCATTTCTCTGCCTCGGCGAATTTGCCCTTTTGGAAATAAACGTCACCGAGTTGGAAATGATGGTAGGCGTTGTCGAGGTGATGAATCTTCGCCTGCAGCTGCTTGATGCGGGCGCGGCTTTGCGCGCCGGGCAATTCAAAGCCGGTGGAGGCCGAATCGCGATAGGCGGAAAAATAATACCAGAACGCGCCCAGCCCGGAGCCGATGAAGATAAAGAACGCCCAGAACCAGGCGCGGTTGCGGAGCGCGTGGATCAGCATCCAGACTTGGAACACCGTCAGCGCCAGCCAGACCGGATTGGTCAGCAGAAAACTCCATTCCTCAAGACGGTTGATCAGCAAGGCAAACATTTCGCGGCAAAAGCTATGCCCTGTCATTTCGGCTGGCAATGAAAGTTTTCCGCCATCACTCAACTGTCCGCTTGTTTTCAGGGTGTTTGGCGTTTTATCATCTGGCGCCGCATGAACCAGACGCTCATCATCGTGCCGACCTACAACGAACGGGACAACCTCCCGCGCATAGCGCAGACGCTCCTCGCGCTGCCGGTCGCCGTAGACGTGCTGGTGGTGGACGACAACTCCCCCGACGGCACTGGTAAAATCGCCGACGAACTCGCCGCCAAGCATCCGCAAATCCATGTCTTGCATCGCTCGGAGAAAAACGGTTTGGGCCGTGCCTACATCGCCGGTTTCCAGTGGGCGCTGGAAAAAGGCTACGAATTCATCTTCGAAATGGACTGCGATTTCTCGCATGACCCGGCGGAGATTCCCAATTTTCTGAAGGCGGCGGAGCAAAGCGATTTGGTGCTCGGCTCGCGTTACTGCGGCGGCGTGCGCGTGCTAAACTGGCCGTTGAAACGGCTGCTGTTGAGCCGTTGCGCGGGCGTTTACGTCTGGCTCATCACCGGGATGCCCATCACCGACCCGACGGGCGGCTACAAATGTTTCCGCCGTCGCGCGCTCCAGCACCTCAACCTCGAGGCCGTCCACGCCAACGGCTACAGCTTTCAGATCGAACTGACACACCGGCTCTGGCGCGACGGGTTCAAGGTGGACGAAGTGCCCATCACGTTTGCCGACCGGGTGCATGGCACGTCCAAGCTCTCGCGCGGCATCGTGTTTGAGGCGTTCTGGATGGTGTGGTGGCTCTGGCTGCAAAACGGCTTGCGCCGCTGGCCAAGGCAAAAAGACCACCCCGGCACCAACCCCTGATAACGGCCACCCGTTCCGGCTTTGGCAACCAGTTGCCGCACGTTGGCAACCATTTCGCCCTGACAGCGAGTCAGTTCCCGGCGCGGGCGGGGAAAAGCGGCGGAGGGCCGGGCCGCCGCATTCAGTCCAAGACGCTGTCGCGCGGAATCCCACAACCCGGCGAACGCAGAGCATCTGGGAGTGCGCCAGTCCTTGGCGGTTTGAGGCGGGATGGAAAAGAGGATGGACAGCGACGAAACGCACAAATAGAGTCGCAGCATGAAAACTGATAGGTCGCAAAACTTCAACCAAGCAGCTTGTTGAAGCTCATTACACGTTATGCAACATACAAATACACTTCCACCAGAGTTGCACCGATGGGTTGTTGATTGGGCAATGATTGGTTCAGTCGTGATGATTGCCTTTCTTGCACTGATTTTGGCCATGCTGGTTTTTGCTTCATACGCAACATTTGTTTCGGCCCAGACATTTCCTGCCGATTGTGCACCGCGTTGGATTTTGATTTGTTGGTTGATTCCGATTATTGGGCCGTTGGCGACATTGAAGGCAGCCAAAAAGTATAAACAGACGGAAGTTAAGCATAAGGTTTAGTTTCAAATTTGTAGTGCGACAAATTTCCCACGGCCTGGTGAAAAGGCTTTTTCCGCCCCGCCAAAATCTTTAACCTGCGGGCGTGTCTCTCAAAATTGGCGACCCCATTTCCCTGACCATCCACGACCTCGCATTCGGCGGCGAGGGCGTCGGACGGCTGGATGAATTTGTCATCTTCGTCCCGTTCGTCATCCCCGGCGAAACCGTGGAGGCGCAAATCACGGAGGTGAAAAAGAATTTCGCCCGCGCCAAACTGCTCCGCGTCGTCACGCCCGCGCCGGAACGCGTCGCGCCGGAATGCCGTTACTTCACGCAGTGCGGCGGCTGCCAGTATCAGCACATTGATTATGCGGCGCAGTTGCGCTACAAGCACAAGCAGATTGCCGATCTGTTCGAGCGCGTGGGGAAGATTTCGCCGGAGCGCATCGCGCCGGTCATCGGCTGCCCGCAGCCCTACGCCTACCGCAACCGCATCATGATCCGCAGCCAGTGGAACGGCCCGGCGAAGAAGCTGGAGATCGGCTTCATCCGTGCGGATAACAATTGGGTGCAGGACATCGAGGAATGCAAGATTGCGGAGCCGGCGCTGAACGAGCAGATTTTGCAGGTGCGCGCAAATCCGCCGCCGCGCGGGGGCTTGAAATTCGTCCTGCGCGTGCAGCCGGAGGGCTGGTCGGTGCCGAAGGATTCGTTTTTCCAGAACAATTTCTTCCTGCTGCCGGAACTGGTGGGCACGGTGAAAAATTTTCTCACGGCCAGCGGCGCGCGGCATTTGATTGATTTGTATTGCGGCGTGGGTTTCTTCGGCATCGAGGCGGCGGGCGCGGTGGAAAGTTTCGTGGGCGTGGAATACGACGCCTTGGCCATCAAGGCGGCGCGTGAAAACGCGGCGTCACGCAAAATTAACAATGGCGAGTTTATCGCGGCCAAGTCGGAGGAGGCGCTGCCGGAATTGCTGAAGAGATTTCCCGCCGATAACACCTCGGTCATCCTCGACCCGCCGCGCAAAGGCTGCTGGCCATCGCTGCTGGAACTGCTGCGCGCGACGCGGCCGGCGCAGGTGATTTACGTCTCCTGCCATCCGGCGACGATGGCGCGGGATTTGAACATATTGTGCGGTGACGGTGTCTTTGAACTGGCGCGGGTGCAGCCGCTGGACATGTTCCCCCAGACGCAGCACGTCGAGTGCGTGGCTGACCTGCGCCGCCGAAACTGAACTTGCCAACAGGCGGTTCTTGGTTTCAACTGGAAAATTCAGATGGCCAACAACAACATTCCAAACGACCCCCGAAACGTGCTTCAGCCGCGCCTCGTACCGTGGCTGCTCCTGCTCGCGATGCTCGGCGTGTATACGCTGACTGTGAACCATTGGGTGACGCTGGCAAACCTGCTGCCGGTGGCGCGAGTGTCCGGCTTCCTGTGGGAGCCGGATTTGTATAATCCGCTGCTGTTTTTGGCGACGTATCCGTTTCACTGGCTGCCGGCGGCGAAAGTCCCGCTGGCGCTGAACCTGTTCTCCGCGTTGTGCGCGGCGGCGACGCTCGGCCTGCTGGCGCGGTCGGTGATGATTTTGCCGCACGACCGCACGGAGGCGGAGCGTGTGCGCGAGCGCAGCGACTTCGGTTTCCTGACGACGGGCAGCGCGTGGTTTCCGCCGCTGCTGGCGGTGGCGATGCTGGGGCTGCAATTCGGCTTCTGGGAAAACGCGACGAGCTTCACCGGCGAATCGCTTAACATTCTGCTGTTCGCGTTCGTCATCTGGCAACTGCTGGAATTCCGGCTGGACGAGCGCTTTGGCCGGCTGTATCTCGCGACGCTGGTTTACGGCGCGGGCATGGCGGACAACTGGGCGCTGCTGGCTTTTCTCCCGGTGTTCCTGGCGGCGATCGTCTGGCTGCGCGGGCTGGATTTTTTCAACGTGCGTTTCCTCGCGCGGATGGCGCTGTGCGGGCTGGTGGGAATGATGTTCTTCCTGCTGCTGCCGGTGCTCGTGAAACTAAACCCGGATTTCTCGATGGGCTTCTGGGAGATGCTCAAGCCGGCGCTGCGGCTCGACTGGCTGGTGATGAAGGCCATCACGAACGGCGAAGTGCGGCACAACCTGATCCTCATGTCCGTGACAACACTGCTGCCGGTGCTGGTGATGTCCATCCGCTGGAGTTCCAGTTTCGGCGACAACAGCCAGATGGGCAAGGCGCTGGTGAACTACCTGTTTCACGGCGTCCACGCGGTGATTTTCACGGTGTGCGTGTGGGTGATGTTCGACTCACCGTTCAGCCCCACGCAATTGAGCGCGGGCACGCCGGCGCTGTCGCTGTATTATCTGGCCGCGCTGGCGATGGGCTATTACTGCGGCTATTACCTTTTGGTGTTCGGTAAAAAGGCCGTGCCCACGCGGCGCAACCCCAAGCCGCTGCCGGCGCTGCCCAAGCCGGTCAATTTTTTCACGCCGGTGATTTATTGGGGCACCTACCTCGTGGCGATTCTGGCGGTCAGCACGCTGGTCTATAAAAACCACAAGTTCATCCGCTCGATCAACGACGATACGCTGCTGAACTATGCGAAGCTGTCCGTCCAAACCCTGCCGGCGGGCGGCGGCATCCTGTTGAGCGACACCGAGGGCATGACGTCCAGCCAGCACACGCGCACGCTGCTGATGCAGGCGGCGCTGGCGCGCAGCGGGCGCGACAAGGATTTTCTGGTGGTGGACACGGCATCGCTGAGCTGGGCGCAATACCACCGGTTCCTGCACCGCAAGTCGCCGGATAAATGGCCGGAGATCGAGCACAAGAAAAATTTTGACGGAGTCACGCCGTTCGGCATCGTCCGGGCACTGATGGAGGTCGCCAAGAGCAACAGCATCTGCTACCTGAATCCGAGCTACGGCTATTACTTCGAGGTGTTTTATCTGGAGCCGCAGGGCCTGACCTACCAGCTCAAGCGCCTGCCGGAAGACACGCTGCTACCGCCGCCGCTGACCACCAACCAACTCGCGGCCAACCAGGATTTTTGGAGCGGTTTTCTCGATAACGAACAGGCGCGCCTGCAACGGACGCCCAAGCCGCGCGACCCGAACGCCCACCCGAACAACCCCTTCGACTGGCTCCTCATGCACCTGCACGAGCAGTCCGACTACAACCCCAACGTCGAGCTGGTGGAGAACTTTTATTCCCGCGCGCTGGATTACTGGGGCGTTGAATTGCAGCGCGCCAACAAGCTGCCCGCCGCCGCCGAGGCGTTCAATCACGCGCTAAAGTTCAACCCGGACAACAACACCGCCGCCATCAACCTCGAATTCAACCGGTCGCTCCAGACCGGCAACGGCGCGGCCATTGACCCCGCCCGCGTCACGCCCGACCAGTTCGGTAAATACCGCGACTGGAACGCCATGATTAACGCCAACGGCCCGTTCGACGAACCGAGCTTTGTCTTTGTCAACAGCCTCGTGCTCGCGCAGGGCGGCTATCTGCGCCAGGCCATCGCCCCCTTTGAGCGCGTCCGCCAGATTGCGCCCGACAACCTCGCCGTCCGCCTCTGGCTCGCGCAGCTCTACTTGATGAACCACCTGCCCGACCGCGCCCTCGAAAACCTGAACGACCCGCTGAACCATCCCTACCGCTTCGGCCTGACGGAACAGAATTCCACCGAGCTGAACTTCATCGCCGCCGCGGCGCATTTCCAAAAGAACGAAACGCCGGCGGGCGTGAACCTGATTGACCTCGAAGTCAGCCGCCATCCGCAAGACGTGAACCTGCTCACCACCGCCGTGCAGGCGTATATCACGCGCGGCCTTTACACCAACGCGCTCCACGTCATCGAACGCCACCTACAAACGGCGCCGGACGACGCGCAATGGATTTTCAGCAAGGGTTTCGCCCAGCTCCAGAGCGGCGACTATGCCCCGGCCATCGAAACCTTCACCCGCGTCCTGACCATCGCCACCAACGACCCGACCACCCGTTTCAACCGCGCGCTCGCCTACCTCAAGACCGACCAGCTTGACCTTGCCCGCGCGGATTACAACCACCTCCAAGCCGGCTTCACCAATTCCTACCAGGTCGCCTTCGGCCTGGCCGAGGTCGCGTGGCGGCAGCGCAACACCAACGAGGCCGTCCGCAATTACAACATCTACCTGAAATTCGCGCCGACCAACAATCCCGCCGAAATCCAGACCGTCCACGAACGGCTCGGGCAGTTGCGCGGCAAATGAACTGACGCCATGCGCGTCACCCACATCATCACCCGGCTCGTCATCGGCGGCGCGCAGGAAAACACCCTCGCCACCGTGCGCGGCCTGCGCGCCCGGCCCGGCCTCGACGTGAAACTGATTTCCGGCCCGACCACCGGCCCGGAAGGCTCGCTGGAAAACAGCGCGCGGGAGATTTTCGCCGACGCGGCGGACGACGGTTTCACCATTGTTCCCGAACTCGTCCGCCCAGTGCACCCGCTGAAAGATTTTCTCGCGCTTCAAAAACTGGAAAAAATCCTGCGCGCGCAGTCGCCGGACATTGTCCACACTCACAGCGGCAAGGCCGGCATCCTCGGACGTCTCGCCGCGAAGCGCGCGGGCGTGCCGCTCATCATCCATCACATTCACGGCCCGTCGTTTGGCAATTTTCAGGGCGCGGCGGCGAACTTCATTTTCACCGCCGCCGAGCGGCACGCGGGCAAGGTCACCAATCATTTCATCGTCGTGGCCGAGGCGATGAAACGGCGCTACCTCGCCGCCGGCATTGGCCACGCGGAAAATTACACAAAGATTTTCAGTGGCTTTGCCATCGAGCCGTTTCTCGCGGTGAAGCCTGAAACCGCGCTGCGCCGTCAGCTTGGGTTTGCGCCCAACGATTTTGTCATCGGCCAGGTCGCGCGGTTTGCGCCGCGCAAGGGTCAGACCGATCTGTTCAACGCCTTCCGCGCGCTGCTGCCCGACTGTCCGCAAGCGCGACTGCTGTTCGTCGGCGACGGCTGGCTGCGCGGCGAATTGGAAACTCAGGTGAAAAATCTTGGGCTGAATGACAAGGTGGTTTTCACGGGCCTCGTGCCACCGGATGACGTGCCGCGCCAGCTTGGCGTGATGGATTGTCTCGCGCATCTTTCGAGTTTTCCCGAAGGCCTGCCCCGCGCGCTGCCGCAGGCTTTGGCCGCCGGAAAACCGGTCGTGGCCTATGATTTTGACGGCGCGGAAGAAGTCTGCCGGGACAATGAAACCGGCTTTCTCATCCCCACCGGCGACACCAGCATGGCGGCGGAAAAATTATTGCTGTTGGCCAACCAGCCCGCGCTCCGGCAAAAACTTGGCCGCACCGGCACAGCCTTTGTGCAGGAAAACTTCTCCGTCGAAAAAATGGTGGCCGACCAATATGATCTCTATTTGAAACTGACCGCGCTAAAAATGACCAAACCATGATGGCGAATGACTAAAGATATCCAAATGTCCAGCCAGACAACATCCCGCAACTCGGGCTTGGTCATTATTTCGTCATTAGAATTTAGTCATTAGTCATTCCCAACATGGCCTTTCCCTTCAACTTCTTCGCCGCCGCGTTTCTCGGCGCGCTGTTGACATCGCTGCTGGGTCTGCCGCTGTGGCGCCGGTGGAGCTTGCGCACGAACCTCGTGGATGATCCCGGCCACCGCAAGATTCATAGTGCGCCCGTTCCCCTCGCCGGCGGTTTTGCGGTGCTGACGGGAATCCTTTTGCCCCTGCTGGCCGGCGCGATTCTGCTGAAGCTCGACATCGTCAAGGTCTCCGCCGCGAACGCCATTGTCCACGGCCTTGATCGCCGCGCGTTGGAACTGCTCGTCCTTGGTCTTGGCGCAATTGCCATCACCATTCTTGGCTGGTTGGACGACAAGCACGAGTTGAAGGCGCTGCCAAAATTTCTCGGACAAATTGTCATCGCCATCGCCGTGGCCGCCGCGTGCAAGCGCATCACCTTGTTTGTCCACAGCGAGGTGTTCAGCTACGCGATCACGATTCTCTGGCTACTGACGGTCATCAACGCCTTCAATTTCATGGACAACATGAACGGCCTCTGCGCGGGCCTTGGCGCGATCGGCGCGTTCTTCTTCGCGCTCATCGCGGCGGCGCACGGCGAATATCTCGTCGCCATCACGGGCTGCCTGATGTGCGGCGCACTGGTCGGGTTTCTGCCGTGGAATTTTCCACACGCCCGCGCCTTCCTCGGTGATGCGGGCAGCCACCTCGTCGGCTACCTGCTCGCCGTGATGGCGATTCTCCCGCACTTTTACACGAAACAAAATCCACGTCACCTCGCGGTGCTGTCGCCGCTGCTGGTGCTGGCGGTTCCCCTGCTCGACCTCGCGCAGGTGACATTGTTCCGCACCTTGAACGGGAAACCTTTTTGGATCGGCGACACAAATCACGTTTCCCACCGCCTCGTCGCGCGCGGCATCAGCCGGCGCGAAACCGTCCTGCTGCTCTGGCTGCTGGCCGTCCTCCTCGGCGCGCCGGCGTGCTGGCTGTGATGAAATAAGATGAACCCACCAGCCAATCATTCCGATGCCGCCGCCAATTTTTATCAGGGCGCAGCGGGTCATAGTTATCACGGGCAGAAACGCGGCCTGCGTCCGGGCGCCTTGCCTTGGGTGCAGCAACTGCGCGCGGACAAATTTCAGCCGCACGTCCTAGCCGGCGACACGGTATGCGAGTTGGGGCCCGGTGCGGGTTGGAATCTCGCCCGATTGCAGTGCGCCCGGCGCATCGGCATTGATGCGGCAACTTTTCTTCAGGACGATTTGGCAAAACTCGGCATCGAGTTTCTGGGAAAAATCGAGCTATTGCCGGACGCCAGCATTGACGTGGGCATCTGCCATCACACGCTGGAACATCTCCTCGACCCGGCGGCGGCGCTGCGGCAGTTCGCGCGCATTCTCAAGCCCGGCGGGCGATTGATTCTCCATGTGCCGTGGGAGCGCGAGCGTCGTCACGCCCAATTCAATCCTGACGAACCCAATCACCATCTTTACAACTGGAACGCGCAGAACCTCGGCAATCTCGTCACTGTATTGGGCTACAAAATCGAGCACGTCACGGTGAAGACTTACGGCTACGACCGCGTCGCCGCGAACCTTGCCGACCGGCTGTATCTGGGTGAACCCGGCTACCGGCTCCTGCGGAAAATGCTCCAGACCGTGCGCCCGCTGCGCGAGGTGGAACTCATCGGCCAGCGTGCTTAACCGTTTTTTCTGTTCGTATCGGGCGCGGTTTTCATGCTTAAATCTGCCGCGTGAAAATCCTCTTCATCGGCGACATCGTGGGTGAACCCGGACGCAGCGCAGTCCAGTCCATTTTGCCGCGCCTGCGCGACGAGCACGCTTTGGATTTCGTCATCGCCAACGGCGAAAACTCCGCCGGCGGCAACGGCATCACGCCCAGCATCGCGGGCGAACTGTTTTCTGCGGGGGTGGATGTCATCACCAGTGGCGACCACCTCTGGGATCAGAAGACCGTGCTGGAATTGCTCGAGCGCGAGCCGCGTTTCCTGCGTCCGCTGAATTATCCCCGCGTTTGTCCCGGGCGCGGTGCGAATGTCTATCAGGTGCGCCATCTGCCACCGGTCGGCGTGATGAACTTGCAGGGCCGCGTGTTCATGCCGCCGATGGAACATCCCTTTCTCGCCGCCGATGACGAGCTGAACCGGATCCGCGAACACACCAAAATCATCTTCGTGGATTTCCATGCGGAGGCGACGTCGGAGAAGATTGCATTCGGACGTTATGTGGATGGCCGCGTGAGCGCGGTCGTCGGCACGCACACCCATGTGCAGACGGCGGACGAGCAGATCCTGCCGAACGGCACGGCATATTTGAGCGATGCCGGTTTCACCGGGCCGCACGACGGCTGCCTGGGACGCGAAATCGAGCCGGTGCTGAAAAAATTCCTAACAGGAATGCCGACGCGCTTCGAGGTGGCGCGGAATAATGTGAAGCTCCACGGCGCGCTCATCCGCATTGACGACGCCACCGGCAAGGCCACGAGCATCCAGCGCGTCAGCGAGGCGATGTTACCGGCGGTTTTACGCCCCGCAAGCCTTCACCAGCAGTTCGCCCAGGGCCGTGCCGACTTTTTGGTGGCCGAGCGGCGAGAGATGAAAGCCGTCGCGCAACAGCAGGTCGCGGCGCGGCGTATCCGACAGCAACGCGTGGGCGTCGAGGAAATGGGTTTGTCCATCCACCGGCAGCCGGCGGTGCAGCGTGTCCGTGTATTGCCGCGCAAAGCGGTTGCTCCGCCCGCTGGCCATCACAAACGGCGACACCACCACCACCTGGCAGCCGGCACTCCGCGCCTGCCACGCCATGTCCAGCATGGCGCCCGCATAATCCGTCAGCGGCGTGAGCGGCGGCACGAGCAGAAGTTCGCTGGCGAGGCTGCGCAGCCGCCATTTCCAACCATCCACCGGCGCGGGCGGCAGCGGGGAGACTTTTTCCCGGACGTGCGGGTCTTTCTTGAAAAGCTGGCGGAGAACAATGCCGTTGCGCAGCGGCGCGCTGGCATCAGTGGAACCGAACTGGATGACGACGAGGTTGGGCCGGTGCACCAACACGCGCTTGGCAAAGTGTTTTGGCGCGCGATGCGCGGGGAAGCCGCCGAGCGCGACGATTTCCAAATTGACTTGGGCCGGGGTTTGCCGCCGGAGGTGCTGGGTGGCGAGGTGCAGAAAGCCGTTTTCCGCCGGCAAGGGATAGCCGGCGATCATGCACGCACCGTAACCGATGATATTCAGATGGCTCACGGAAAAAACCTGATGTGAGAACTTGCCGGCCTAGACCAACACCGACTCCCCAAAGTTACGGGCGAATACAACCATCTCTTCTGAACCGGCAGCATGGCGGAAAACGTTCGCACTGTCCAGAACAACGACAGTCATCTTGACATCGGCAATTTTTTGGCTGACTTAAACGCGAAACACATGGTGCTACTTTTGTTTTAGCACCATGCTTTTCAGCGGAACATCGTTGTCATTTGCCGGAACCATCACCTTTTTCGAATTTACCATCACATCATTGGCAAATATATGGTGCTAGTTTTGCTATAGCACCATGTGCTTTGATTTTACAACGACATAAAATCCATTTCACAGAAGGTATTCCTGAAAGACATAGTGCTAATCTAATATTAGAACCATGATTTTTCTGGTTTAGGTCACATGAAATCGTCTGAACTGAACCTTTTCCCCATGGAAACCCTCATAAATCTTCGTAAAGTGGCCTCGGCTGGCAAAACCATGAGGGTTTCCGCCGGCCATGTTGAGGTGTTTATGAAAAGAAAGAACTTCAAGCTCGGTTTCCGCAATGCTTCCGCCGGGAAACAGTTGGAGATTTGCGACGCCCAGTTGGCCCGGTTCACCAACCTGACGGCTAACGCGCAGGCGGACATGAATCTCGCGGGCGTGCAGACCGTCGTGGCCACCGCGCATGAGAGCCGGCAACGCATCCAGCGGTTGCGGGCGGAATTGAAGCATGAAGTCGCCAGCCACCAGACCCATTTGCGCGCTGCCCGCGAGGCAGTGACGCTGGCCTGTCTGCATACGCTGGTGAATGTGCAAGCCGATCCGATGGCCATGACGGCGGCGGGGTTGAGCGTGCGGGCCGACTGGCAAAAGGTGGGCGTGCCCGCCGCGCCGCAAAACCTCACCGCCGCCGCCACTCTGAACGCGGGCGAAATCCGTCTGCGCTGGCAACGCCCCCTGCGGCGCTGCTTCTTCAAGGTGGAGTTCACGACGAATCCGAACGACGAAACCATCTGGCACCTCTTGGGTGGCGAAACGGCGCAGAGGTATCTGGCAACGGAACTGACGCCGGGGAAACTTTACTGGTTCCGCGTCCGCGCCAGCAACATTCACGGCGCGAGTCCGTGGAGTGGGATTGCGTCAGCCCGTCCGGCCTGAGGGAAAGCTGACCAGCAAATCTGCCCTACCAGCTTGGTTTTTCGAAAAGCTGATGAGTAGGTCATCCCAGCCAATGTCATGGTAGGGAGGCGCTGCCGTGCCGCCCTAATTTCAATCCACCGGCGGAAGAATCCATTGGCGGCTCCACTGTTTAGGCCGAAATCCCCTGCCGTTTCACATCAACGGAGTACGCTGTGCCAACCAAGCCAGATCCGGATCGCTGGAGGAAATGGTGACATTGATAGTGTAGCTGTATGTGACCGGCTGGCTTGAGAATTTACCCTTCCACTTGTGGATTTCCGAGTGACCGTCGGCAAAAGTGACACCGCAAGCTCCGGCGTGCTGGCATCCGGGAATCTCGAGCAGCTTGGTGATGCCCGCAGTATAGTTCGGCGTGTAAAAAGTCTCATCGTCAATGGAGTCCGGATGCTCGTCGAGAAACAGCCACACATCGCTTGGCCCAGGCGTGTGAAATTCCGTGGATTTCTTTACGATATGAACATTGGCCCACCCAGTCCCGAATTTACTCCCATCGCCCACCGAGCCATTCATGGCCACACTCCGCACACGGTGGTCCCAGCCGAGCGCGCGCTGTTGGTCTTTGACAAAATTGGCCGCCGGACAGGCGAAGACCTTGTAATTACTACCCAGATAGCTTCCCAGCAATGAACTGCCATCTTTGACCAGTTTAACCATGTTGGTATTATCCGAGCCGGTGCCCCAGTCCATTACGCTAGTAACCCACGAAGGGATTCCATTGTAAGACCCGCACCAGTCAGAGTTGATTGGCAAGGACTCTCTGTTCTCACCCGAATACATCACCCAAGCCAGACCGAGCTGCTTGCTGTTGCCCATGCATTGGGCCGACACCGCCCTGATCTTGGCCTTGTTCAAAGCCGGCATCAGCATCGCCGCCAGAATCGCGATGATCGCGATGACCACCAGTAACTCAATCAAAGTAAATCCCGTCCGTAAACGGTCAGTTTTTCCGGCGAAACAACTTGAATGATTCATATTACTCATGGTGCTGACAAAACATGTAATCCACTTCTTAAATTGTGCGGGGTGCCGACCAACCCAAAGCCGACACCCCGCAACCCCAGCGACCAATCCAACCAGTCTGGCCGCATGATTGTTTACCCCTTCGCCCAAGGAATCTGGATGCGACAGAACTTCTGCGCGCCAGCCGGGCAAAACCAAGGGATGCATCGAGAATATCGGAACACGGTAGATTTAAAATATGACAAGTATCATATTGAGGACTGTTTCGCAGATGAGATTCTTTACGGCGAAATCCATTTGAGCGCCGTATTAGTCTGGAAGACAATCTGGCCATTAGGCTTTTCTCCGACACAAGTAATATAATTATGTTAACCAGCAAAACCAACACCCACAGCCTCCGGCTGGCGCTTTCGGCTATTCTAACTGGCATTTCGCTTCACCTATCCGCCGAGCCGCAGTTAACCGGAAACGCATCCGCACCAAGCGAGCCGTTGAGCCTGTGGTATCGCCAGCCGGCGGCCAAGTGGGAAGAAGCGCTCCCGGTCGGCAATGGGCGGATCGGCGCGATGGTTTTTGGCCATGTCAGCAATGAGCGTCTCCAATTAAACGAAGACACGCTTTGGGCGGGTGGCCCTTACGATCCCGTTAATCCGCAGGCCAAGGCCGCGCTGCCGCAAGTCCGCCAGCTCGTCTTTGACGGGAAATATTCCGAAGCGGGAAAACTGATCAATGCGAAGGTGATCTCCCGCCCATCCGGCCAGATGCCGTATCAAACAGTGGGCGATTTGCGGCTCACCTTCCCTGATTTGGCCACCGTTGAAAATTACCGGCGCGATCTCAACCTAGAGACCGCCGTGACCACGGTGGAATACAGCTCGGGCGGCACGCGGTTCACGCGGCAGATCTTTGCCAGCCCGGTGGATCAGGTGATCGTTGTCCGGCTTACGGCTGACAAGAAGAAGGCGGTTTCGTTCTCCGCCGGATTCAAAACGCCACAAAAAACCGCCATTGAAACCGAGTCGGGAAACACGCTGGTGATGCGCGGCACCAATGCGTCTGCGCAAGGCATCAAAGGAGCGATGAACTTCCAGGTTCGCGCCCGCGTGCTGGCTGACGGCGGAACGGTTGCCACCACATCCGATTCCATCGCGGTGACCAATGCGGATTCGGTCACGATCCTGATCGCGACGGCCACGAGCTACAAAAATTACCAGGATGTCGGCGGTAATCCGGAGGCCGTCGTCAAAGGCCAAATCGCCGCTGCCGCCAAGAAAAAATTCACCAAACTTCTCGCCGCGCACACGCAGGAACACCAGCGGCTGTTCCAGCGCGTGAACCTTGATCTGGGGGCCAGCGACGCCATGAAATTGCCCACCGACGAACGGATCAGGAATTTTCACAACGGCAACGATCCGCAATTTGCCACGCTTTACTTTCAATATGGCCGCTATCTGCTGATCAGTTCTTCGCGTCCCGGCGGCCAGCCGGCCAACCTGCAAGGACTGTGGAATGAAAGCATGAATCCACCCTGGCAGAGCAAATACACCATCAACATCAACACCGAGATGAACTACTGGCCGGCGGAAGTGTGCAACCTCGGCGAATGCGTGGAGCCGCTCATTGCGTTGGTGAAAGACCTTTCCGTAACCGGCGCGCGAACCGCCAAGGAAATGTATGGCGCGCGCGGCTGGGTCGCCCACCACAACACCGATCTCTGGCGCGCCACCGGCCCCATTGACTTCGCGGACGCAGGCATGTGGCCGAGCGGCGGCGCATGGCTGTGCGATCATTTGTGGGAACGCTATGAATTTAGCGGCAACAAAACGTATCTGAAAGAAGTCTATCCCGTGATGCGCGGCGCGGCGCAATTCTTCCTCGACACGCTCCAGGAAGACCCGACCAACCACTGGCTCGTGACCAATCCCTCCATCTCCCCGGAAAATGGCCATCCGTTCGGTTCAGCCGTCTGCGCCGGCCCGGCCATGGATGAGGAAATCCTGCGCGACCTGTTCTCCAACTGCATCGAGGCCGCAAAAATCCTGAATACCGATCCCGAGTTCCGCCAACAGCTGGAACAAGCCCGCGCCCGACTCGCCCCGCTGCAGATTGGCAAGCAAGGCCAGTTGCAGGAATGGCTGGGCGATTGGGATGCGCAAGCGGGGGATCAACAACACCGCCACATTTCCCATTTGTATGCGCTCTATCCCAGCACACAAATCACGCCACGCGGCACGCCGGAACTGGCCGAAGCCGCCAAAGTCAGCCTCAACAAACGCGGCGACATTACGACCGGCTGGGCCATCGCCTGGCGGATCAACTGCTGGGCGCGACTTCACGATGGCGACCGGGCGATGAGTATCATCAACCATCTTTTCGATCCGTCCCGCACTTACCCGAACATGTTCGACGCGCATCCGCCGTTTCAGATTGACGGCAACTTTGGGGGCACCTCCGCCATTGCCGAAATGCTGCTGCAAAGTCACACCAGCGAGATTGAGCTGCTTCCCGCACTCCCAAGCGCCTGGCCGAGCGGCAGCGTCAAAGGGCTACGCGCCCGAGGCGGTTTTGAAATTGATCTCGCCTGGGGCGGCAGCAAGCTGACCAGTGTCAAAATCAAATCGGTCGGCGGACGCCAGGCGAAGCTGAGATATGGCAACCAGACAGCGGAAATTGAATTGAAGCCCGGCAGCGAAGTTTGCCTGAGCCCCGGACTCCAACGCGTCAGATAAGCATCATTGCGTCTTGCGCCGCATGCAATACACCGCCGCCTATGATCTGGAAAACAATCTCGCGCCGTAAAATTGCGGCTTTCTGGCTGCTTTCGGTTCTCATATCGCTATCTACGGCGATAACTTCGCCCGCCGCCAATCTCCGGCAAACGGTCAACTTCAACCGGGAATGGAAATTCCAACTGGGCGACGTCACTGGCGCGGCGGCGACGGCGTTTGACGATGCCCGGTGGAATGACGCAAACCTGCCGCATTCGTTCTCCATGCCCTATTTCGCAGCGGACAGATTCTATGTCGGCTACGGCTGGTATCGGAAACAGTTCGACGCGCCGAAGGCGTGGTCCGGCAAACGCGTGAACTTGGAATTCGACGGCGTGTTTCAGATCGCGGAAGTGTTCGTGAACGGCCAGCGCATCGGCGAACACCAAGGCGGCTACACCGGATTCACTTTCGACATCACGGACGCGGTAAAGACCGGCGACAACATCGTCGCGGTGCGCGTGAACAACATTTGGGATCCTCGGCTGGCGCCACGGGCCGGCGAACACACTTTCTCCGGCGGCATTTATCGCGACGCGCGGCTCGTCGTCACCGCGCCGGTGCATGTGGCGTGGTATGGCACGTCCGTCACCACCCCACAGGTGTCCAAGGAATCCGCCACGGTGAACGTGAAGACCGAGGTGGTCAACGATTCCGAGGCAGCCAAGTCCGTCACGTTGAAAACCAGCGTGGTGGACATGAAGGGAAAAACCGTCGCGCAAATGGAATCCACGCAAACCATCGCTACGGGAGCGACGAATATCTTCGATCAAACGAGCGCGCCGATTGCCAATCCCAAGCTGTGGTCGCCGGCACAGCCGAATCTGTATTCGGTGAAGACCGTCGTGCTGGAGGGTCGCAAGGCGGTGGATGATTACACATCGCCGCTGGGTTTCCGCTGGTTCAAGTTCACCACCAACCATGGTTTTTTACTAAACGGCGAACACTATTATTTCAAGGGCGCCAACGTCCACCAGGACCACGCCGGCTGGGGCGACGCAGTGGTGGACAGCGGTTTTTATCGCGACGTGAAACTGGTGAAGGACGCCGGGTTTGATTTCATTCGCGGCTCGCACTATCCGCACGCGCCAGCGTTCGCTGCGGCGTGCGACGAATTGGGCCTGTTGTTCTGGTCGGAGAATTGTTTCTGGGGCACCACCGGTTTCCGCAGCCCGTGGGCGGCCAGCGCCTATCCGAAGGACGCGGCAGACGAGGCCGGCTTTGAAGCCAGCGTGAAAGCCAGCCTGCGCGACATGATCCGCATTCATCGCAATCATCCGAGCATCATCGTCTGGAGCATGGACAATGAAGTGTTTTTCAGCGATGGCTCCGTGATGCCGAAAGTTCAGAGTTTTCTGCGTGAACTCGTGGCGTATTCCCATGAACTCGATCCCACGCGGCCGGCGGGCATTGGCGGCTGCCAGCGCGGCGACCTGCACAATCTCGGCGACGTGGCCGGCCAGAACGGCGACGGCGCGCGGCTGTTTCCCAATCCGGGAGTTCCCAGTGTGGTCACGGAATACGGCTCCACCATGACCGATCGTCCCGGCAAATATGAACCCGGCTGGGGCGATTTGCCGGACACGCCCGGCGCAGACAAAAAAGTGCCCGGCTCCTGGCGTTTGTTGCCGTGGCTCAGCGGCGAATCCATCTGGTGCGCCTTCGATCACGGCAGCCTGGCCGGCCGGCGGTTTGGCGCCATGGGCATGGTGGACTATTTCCGTTTGCCGAAGCGGCAATGGTATTGGTATCGCAACGAGTATCGGCACATTCCGCCGCCAGCCTGGCCGAGCAACGGCGTCCCCGCCGCGCTGAAACTCACGGCGGATAGAACCGAGCTTCAATCCGTGGACGGCACAGACGACGCGCAACTCATCGTGACGGTCGTGGACAAGGACGGCAACGCGCTCAACAACTGTCCGCCCGTGACGCTCGCCATTGAATCCGGCCCCGGCGAATTTCCCACCGGCCCGTCCATCACATTTGCGCCAAAATCGGATATCGCCATCCGCGACGGCCAAGCGGCCATCGAATTCCGGTCGTATTATTCCGGCAAGACGGTGATCCGCGCCACGTCGCCCGGATTGAAAGACGCGACGATAAAAATCAATTCGCTAGGCCAGCCAAAATTCATCGCCGGCAAAACGCCAGCGGTGAAACCACGTCCGTATGTGCGCTTCACCGCGACGGCGGGCAACGCCCCGCTCATGAGCTTCGGCCTCTCAAATCCAACCCGCGCCAGCAGCGAAGCGTCCGGCCATGGAGGGCGTTTCGCCAACGACGGCAATGCCGCAACCTTCTGGCAGGCTGAAGCCGAGGACACCAACGCGTGGCTGTGCCTTGATTTGGAACGCATCGTCACCGTCAGCACCGTGAAGCTCGCGTTTCCATTCGACGGCAACCGGCGTTATCGCGTCGAGATTTCGGACGACGGCAACAACGGCTGGAAAGAAGTTTCCGACCAGACCCAAACGGCGGACAGCGCCAAAACTCAAACGCTATCCGCCGTGAAAGGCGCACGCGGACGTTTCCTGCGGGTGACGTTTGTGGGAACACCGGAGGCTAAACCCGCCGCGCTCGTGGAATTAGAAGCTCAGGGAAATTTATCCAACCAATGAGTCTTCCCTGTTAAGTTCAGCACGCACCGTCCGTGTCATCGCGTTTGTTGCCAACGGTGGTTGAGTCATACTCGACGGTTTCAATTTTGTCGTGGGCGATGCTGTCTCGGGCACTGGCCATAACCTCCCAATGCCTTTGGTAAAGCTGTCTTGTCATCTGGGACGAGCGTGATCGGCGATCCGCCGCCTCGCCGCCCGCCACCGGAACCACGCGCTCCCGCCGCCTCTGGATTTCGCTGGAGCTGATTGGGCTGCCGCTTATGGAGCTGACGCGGCTGACGCCGTGCGTTTGGCGGTGGCTTCCGAAGACCCGAATTCACCTACCTGACGGGTGAACTTGATCTCGTCGCCTTTGGCCGAGAGCTTGCCGGTAAAGGTGATGTTAATGTCGTTGCCTTGGATGCTCAACGGCTCGGCAAATGACACGGTGTCGCCTTCAATCTTGCCATCCTTCAAATCAGATTCGCGCTTCCGATCTTCCGTTTCCACGTTGGCCTTGCCCGTCACCTTTGATCCGTCCTGCTTGAACGTGAAGGCATATTTCTGCAAGCCGCGCTGCGTGTCAAATTGGGCCTGCCACTCGCCGGTGATATCGGCCTTAACAACAACCGCTGTCGAGGCTGGTTCCCGCTTGGCCACAATTTCCTCCTTGGCAATTTCGCCAACTTCACGGGTGAAATTGATTTCGTTGACGTTGGTGGCGAGCTTGCCGGTGTAGGTGATGCGAACCTCGTTGTCCTGAATCGTCAGCAACTCGACGAACGAAATCGTATCGCCGACAACCTTGCCTTCCTTCAACTCGGCTTCCCGTTTCTGGTCGCCGGCTTCCGAACTGGCTTTCCCCGTCAGGTTCGTGCCGTCCTGCTTAAAGGCGAAGGTGTATTTTTGGTTGCCGATCTGCGAATCAAATTCGCTTTTCCACGTGCCGGTGACATCGGCGGCGAAAAGCGAAAGCGGCAGGGCCGCAAGGGTCAGAAGAATGAACGATGTTTTCATGTTTTGTTTAGTTTGTTGGAGTTGGATCGGTTTGTAAAAAGTTATATTGCGCCTTAATTCTTAAACAGCAGCGGCGCGAATTCATGCAAGCTGCGCCGCCAGGACTGCCACTCGTGAGCGGTGTTGGGAGATGTGTAGAAGACGCTGTTGACGCCGGCTTGTGTCAGCGCTTCGACACTGGCCTTGCCGGCGGCGCCGTTCTCCCGGCTGCCGTAGCTGACAAACACGACCTTGACCTGCTGCTTGAAGGCGTTCAAGTCGGAGATTTCGTTGGTCGCGATGCTGCCGCCGCTGAAGATGCCGATATGGGAGAACTTGTCGAGGTTGGCCAGGGTGATTGAACGGGTCTGCATACCCCCCATTGAGAGGCCAGCCATGGCCCGATGAGGCTGGTCGGCAATGGTTCGGTAGTTCGCGTCAATGAACGGGATCAGGTCATTGATCAAAACCTGCGCAAAAGCGCCGAAGCTGAACATGCGTCCGAATGGCCCGGCGATCGAGCGAGACAGGGCGCTGCCTGCGCCACCGGCAGAAGGTGTGCCACCGCCAAGACCATTGGAACTGCCGGGAACATAGCTGTCGGCCATCACAATGATGAACGGGCTGGCTTTGCCTTCGGCAATCAGGTTGTCCAAAATCAAATCAGCATGGCCCTGCTGGCCCCAGCCGGTTTCATTTTCCCCGCCGCCGTGCTGGAGATATAACACTGGATAACGCCTCGTCGGATCCTTTTCATAATCCGGCGGAGTGTAGACGAAGCAGCGGAGAACGGCATTGGCGTTTGTGGAATAATAGCGAGTCTGCCGCAGTTGACCATGCGGCACGTTCTTGAGCGCGTAGAAATCCTGATCATGGGCTGGAATTTCGATGCCGCTGCCCCAGCGGCTGGCGCCGTAGAAATACAAACTATTAGGATCAGGAACCTGCGCGCCATCAACAATGATCTGGTAGTATTGTAAGCCTTCATCTTGCGGCTTCGAGTCGCCGGTCCAGACACCGTTACCGCCTTTGGTCAGTGGATATTTTACGGCACCGATATCGAGCATGACGCTGTGGGCCTGCGGGGCGACGACGCGAGCCTGAACACAGCCTTCGGAGTTGACCTTGGGATACTGTTTGCCCTGCTGGTTGGAGGTCGCGGGCTTCCAGTCGTTCACCGGCTCGTTGGCGGACGGGACGGAAATTGGCGGTTTGGCAGACGCGATCGAAGCGACCTCACTGGTGGCGGAGGTGGATTTGGTTTGGCATCCGGTTAGTGCAGCCAAGCTGCCCGCCATTAAGGCGAGGAAGTGAATGGTTATACTTTTCATGATTTTGCCGTTCAATTTGGTGGGGCGGATTGATTGGCAGTTTCAGGCATACTCACACTCCGGAAAATATGACATCCATCATATGACTGGATACCAAACCTCTCCCGAGGATGCTCGCTTCAGTCTATTTCTTGGCGGCGGGCACCTCGGTCAGAGCGATGGCGCCGGCGGATTGGTCGAGTTGGATTTCGATGATGGTATCCGTGGCGTTGCGATTGGCAGCCGGAACGGAGATTTCGATCCCCGCCTCGGTTTGCGTCACCGCCGCCTCGCCGCCGGTCAAGGCCGTGGCGCGAATGACCTTTGCCGGAATGGCTGGCAACACCAGCTTGTCGCCCGGCCATTTCAGGATGTGAACGTAAATGGTTTTGTCGCGAAAGGTCGAGACCCCGTAATCGCCGGGCAGGAACGGCCCGCCGCGCGTTCCGTAGATGCTGGCGCCGTATTTACCAAGCCAGTCGCCCATTTCACGCAATCGTTTCGCCTGCGCGGGATCAATCTGCCCATCGGGAGCGGGTCCGACGTTCAAGAGCAGGTTGCCGTCACGTCCGGCGGCATTGATCAGATAGTGGAGGCAGTCATTCAACGGTTTTGGGTGGGCGGTTTTCTGGTATCCCCAGGCACCCGCAAGAGTGAGGCAATGCTCCCAGGGATGCTGGTTATCGAAATTTCCACCCGCCCAATCGCCTTCGCGCGAATGAAGATCTTCCGGCATGTCAGCGCGCCCATTGATGATCACCTGGGGCTGGAGGCGGCGAATCATGTTGTAAACCTTGTCGTGCTGCCAACTAAAGCCGCCCTTGTAATGCTGGCCGGCCGGGCGTTTCTTCCACTCCGCGCTTTTCCAGTCACCGCCAAAGCTCAACCAGTCCGCCTCGCCGCCATCAAAGAATAAGATGTCAATCTTGCCGTAATTGGACAGCAGTTCCTCCATCTGGCGGTGATACTGGTCGCGCATCGCCTCGGCGCTCTGGCGATGCACGTTCGGGGAAAGATAGCCGGGGAAACGCCAGTCCAGCGGCGAGTAGTAAAGTCCGACGCCCAGGCCGGCCTTGCGCGCGGCCGTGATATACTCCTTGACGATGTCGCGATGGGCGGCGCTTTTGACGCTCGTGAATTCGTTGGTGCCATCGTCGAACAAACAGAAACCGTCGTGATGCCGCGCGGTCAGCACGATGTATTTCATTCCGGCCGCCTTGGCGGTTTCCACCCACGCCGTCACGCTGGAGGTGGGATTGAACTGGTCGGCAAGTTTGGCGTATTCCTCGTTGGGAATCTGCTCCTCCCATTGCACCCACTCGCCGCGTCCGGGAATGGCATAGAGTCCGAAGTGAACGAACATGCCAAACCGCGCCTCGCGCCACCAGGCCAGGCGGGCCTCGCGCGCCGCTGTCGTTTCGATGGGAGCGACCGATCCGACCGCAGCGGGCGTTTGAACCGCGCTGTTGGTCGGCGCATCGGCGGCCAGAAGCCTAGTCGCCAGAAGCAGCGTCAGAATTGGGAATAGTGTTTGTTTCATAGTCGTAAATTCAAAGAACGATTTTTATCCCCGGCGGCAGGGGAAACGAAATACGGCTGTCCGAATGAAGCCAACACCGGGAAGATTATCGCCGTGCGGATCAGAGCCGTTATTTGATGCGATCGCGGGATTCATTGACTCTGTCAATCCGCCGGCTGAAGCCGGTAGAGTCCCGCGCCGTGGGAGTTGATTTCCGGGGCGAACTTGCCCGTGAAGATGCCAAGGTTTTTGTGATTCCAAAGGTCGCGGACCCTGGCAGAACCGGAGACACCCAAGTCGTCCAGCGAAACGGAAACGCTTCTGGGCTGCGTGGCCGACGAATCCACCGGAGGTGCGTTCGTTGCCCCCGGTGCGGAATCCGCCCCGGATCCGCCTCGCAATTTGCGAGGAACGGGCGCGGGTGAGGTGTTAAACAACGCGAGGTATTTGTCCTTTGATCCCGGAACGTCCGCGATCCAGGCAACGGTGTTATTGGTGTCAAAAAGTTGCCGGTTGTTTTCCGAATTCTGATTCACGGCGAGCACTTCATCATTGGTCAGAAGCGAAAGCGTGAAGTCATCGTTCTTCGGCAAATTCCCGCCCATGATCAGCGGCGAGCGGGCGATGCACCACAGGCTCATTAGCGTGAACTGTTCGTCCTTCGTGAAATGCGTCCACCCCCTGCTCTCCCACGCCCGAATGTTGCCCAGCGGCAGCATATCGGCATCCGGCCAATGACCGGGGGCGCGAAAGGGCGTCCAATGGTTCAACCGCGCGAACTGCTCATGGAGCGAACGCCAGTTGTCCCAGAAATCATCGCTGACCCGCCATAAATTTGCGTGTGCCTGGACATGATTGCCCCGGCTGACCGGCGTCGCGCCCGGTGACGTTGAAAATACAATCGCCCGACCCGAACGATCAATCGCCTTGCGGATGGCTTCAATTTCGTCCGTGTGATAAGGCGAGGAGAGGTCGTCCACCTTCACATAATCCAAGTCCCACGAGGCAAACAGAGCGAACACGGAATCATAATACTCCTGCGCGCCCGGCTTGGTCATGTCCACGCCAAACATGTCGCCGTTCCAGAAGCAGATGGAATTCGTGTTGGCGATGTCGGCGGCGGTGTAAGGCGTTCCCAAGACAGGCAGTTTGTTGGCCACCGCCTGACGCGGAATGCCGCGCAACAGGTGCAGGCCAAACTTGAGCCCCTTCGCGTGCAAGTAATCCGCAATCGGCTTGAACGAGCGCGTTGCCGCCGTCATTGGGAAACGATTCGTGGCCGGGAGCAACCGTCCGTTGGCATCCATCTCCAGCACGGCGCCCCGGCGATACGCGTCCGTGTGGGCCAGCGGCTCATACCATTGGATGTCAATGGTGACGATGTCCCAGCCATGCGGCTTCAGTTTTTCCGCCATGTAATCGGCGTTGGCGATCACATTCGATTCCCAGACGCCAGCCCCGTAGCAATCCCACGAGTTCCAGCCCAGCGGCGGTGTTTTCGCCCACGACCAGAAGGTTGGCTCAGCGGCACCGGCGGTCAAAGACGCGGCGAGGAGTCCCAGCAGGATGCCTTTCAAATTAAGTGCAGTTGTCTGTTTCATACTTGTTAGACAGGCTTTGATTCTAATGAAATCCAGTCGCTTTTGATACTTTGACGGCGAAATTGTTCTCATAAATCACCCCGCAGACAATATGACATTTGTCTAATTCTCGGTTTGGATTTGTTCAGGGAACCCCCTGGTTTGTCAGTCTCAACGAGCAATATTGAGGCATCTGGTCACAACCGACTCCGGTTTCAACCGCCACGGCGGCAATGCCACTATTGCATTAATTGGTTAACAATCCAGGAACGGGCAGCCACACACACATCAAAGCATCATTTCACCAACCGATAGAACGTTGAAGGCGTATTCCCGGACTGTGGCAGAACCAGCTTCCATTGGCCGTCGACAATCTGCGGCGCGGGCGACGTGACATTTACCCAATCGCCCACGGCCAGGTTCGTCCGCACCTGCAGCGTATAGCCGGCACACGCCAACGGCCACGACAGGGTCAGGTTCGATGCCGTGGCAACAGGGCTGATTGCCGGACTATTGGTGCTCAACTGTTGGCTCACCCCCAGCGCCGCCGTCGCAGCAATCTCCGCCGACGAGAGCGCGGCGTTGTAAATCCGGAACTCGTCCATCACGCCGTCGAAATACGGATCAGGATACTGCGACCGGCCGAGGTAATTGTTGGCCGTGCTGCCCAGGCTCGAGGGCCGGAGCGTCATCGTGTTATTGGTTCCCACCGGGAGGCCATTCAGATACAGAATGCCCGTGCTCCCGTTGAGCGTCACCGCCACCTGATACCACACACCCGCGCTCATCGTGGAATTGCAATTGATTTGTTCCTCGGTGCCGCCACCGTTGGTCGTGATGGCGAAACGCACCCGACCATCACCGCCATTCTGCGGGGTGAGGAACATATTGGTCGTGGGGTTGCTTCCAAAATCAAAAATTCGGCTCCAGTTGGTCGTGGAACTGGGCCGCACCCACGCAACGATGGTGAAGTTACTCAAGCTGCCAACGATGCCGGCGGGCAAACTCGCGTATTGTGACGAGGCGGTTGCCAGAGTCAACTGACCACCAGCTAACGTGCCGCCGCTGGGCAGCGTCCCATCCCAAACCGGCCCACCCACCGAATCCGCGATACTCGTGCCGATCGTCTCGCTGAAGCTGTAGCGGTGCACCAACGATCCCTCAACGGGCGACCACGTGACCACGCTCGCCTGGGCGCTGTCCGGCGTTTCGCTGCTGTTGACCACCGCGCTGACCACGTAGTAATACAGTGTGCCGCCCGCCAGTCCGCTGTCCGCATAGTTCGTCGCCGTCACGCCGCTGGCGATGGCCGTAAAGGAACCGCCATTGGTCAGCGAACGCTTCACATTGTAAGTGGCTGCGTTGGTGACAGGGCTCCAGACGAGGTTGATCTGACTGGTGGAAATCGCCGTCGCAACAATCCCCGTCGGCGCCGATGGCGCGGGCACTGGAACGGGCGCTGGATAACCATAAAACTCCACCTCGGCCACGTTACCAAAACCGCCATTGGGCGAAAGATAGCGAACATAGCGGAATGCCGACGCGTTGCTGATGTGCGTCGTGGTGAACACGCCGGTGGCCGGCTGAGTCGTGACCGTGAACAGCGTGACCGCGTCGCTGAAGTCCGCCTGGTTCGCGCCTTGGAAAACGCCGCCCACCATGCGCGATTCAAATCCGGAACGCGGACAATAGTTGATCCGCGTGATGACATTGCTCACGCCGACGCCAAAATCCAGTCCAGCCCAGTCACCGTTTGCATCCGGCCCATCGAAAAATGTGGTCAGGTTGTTATCAAATACTTTGGCGATGGTGTTGCCGGATCCGCCCCACGAACCCGCCGTGCCGATGATGGTGCCGGCGAGCTTGGAAGCGGTCGTCGGGGTCGCACTGGCCTGACCCGAGTTGGCGCTCTCGCCACCGGCATTCGCGGCCGAGACGACGTAGTAATAGGTCGTGCCACCGGTCAGTCCGCTGTCGGTGCAGTTCGTCGTGGTTACGATGGCAACAATCGTGTAAGTCCCGCCATTGGTCGTCGAGCGTTTGACGCTGTAGCTGGTGGCGTTACTGGAGGCCAACCAGTTCAAGGTCGCGTGCTCCATGCCACCCGCCACCACCAAACCGGTCGGCGCCGGCGGCAGAGGCGGAGGCCAACCGGGTGCGGTCACGTTGTCGAACGTCGCCGTGGCCATGCCTGAACTGTTGTGCGCGGTGACGGCCAGACCCACATACACCGTGGACGCCATCGTGATCGTCGCTGTTCCTTGCTGCGTCCAGTTCGTGCCGTCCGGGGAATAGTAGCCGGTGAAAGCAGTTCCGCTCCGCACCAGTTTCACCCAGTAGGGCGCACTCAAGCCGGTCGTGGCGGCGTTAGCGGTGCTACCGCCGGTCGTTGAACGGTATTGCCAGGTCACGCCGTTGCTGGGCGTCACGGCAATGAAGGCGTTGGGCGCATTGGACGCCAGGCTCGCACGGATCATGACTCCGGCTTTGGACCAGGCATCAATGGTGACATTGGTGGGCTCGGCCAGCGAAACGACACGGGCAATGATGGTGCAGTTCCCGCTGTTGGTCTCATACACAAACCGACAGCCGTCGGCTGTGTCCCAGATGTCGTCCCCGGATCCCGCCACGGTGAACACGCCGTTGCTGAAACTCTCGCTACCAGCCCTCCCCTTGCTGCCGACCACGCCCGCAAAACCCAAGTCCTGCGCCACCCACGACAACGGCAGATTGGCCGTCGGTGTCGCACTCGCCGGCGCTGAGTTCGTGCTTTGGCCGGTGCCGTTGAGCGCCTTCACCACATAGTAATACGTCATGCCGCCAACCAGATTGGCGTCAATGTATCCCGTCCCTCTCACGGTAGCGATGGTCGTGTATGGCCCGCCGCTCACGGTGGCCCGCCCGACGTTGTTACTCATCGCGCAGCTGCCCGCCTGCCAGTTCAAGATCACCTGTTCACCGCCGGCCGTCGCGGTCAATCCCGTCGGCGCCGACGGCGGAGGAATCGGCCAGGCCGGCGCGCTCACGTTGTCGAACGTCGCCAGGCACAAGCTCGAGTTGTTGTGCGCCGCAACCGCCAGACCAAGATACGCCGTGGACGCCATGGTGAAAGTCGCCGTCCCTTGCTGCGTCCAATTTGTGCCATCCGGGGAAGAATATCCGGTGAACGTGTTTCCGCTGCGCACGAGCTTGACCCAGCAGGGTGCGCTTATGCCGGTCACGTTGTTGGAGATGCTGCCGCCACCGGTGCTGGAACGGTATTGAAAAATCAATCCGCTGCCCGGCGTCACCCCAATAAAGGCATTGGCCGCGCTGGTTGCAAGACTTTCGCGGATCATCACCCCGCCTTTCGACCAAGCGTTGAGGTTTTGAACTGAGGCCACCCGGGCAACGATGGCGCAATCGCCGCCGTTGGTCTCATACACAAACCGAAACAGGTCGGCCGCACCCCAAATGTCACTCCCGGATGCAGTCACCGTGAACACGCCGTTGGTGACCACGCTGTTCGTGAAGCTGGTGCTGCCGATCACGCCCACCGAACCTATGTCCTGCGCCGTCCAAGATGGCGGCAGGTTGGGCGGCGTGCCGTTGGTCTGGACGAAGGTGGTGATGCTTTGGGCCGGCAAGTTCGCAGTAAAGCTGCCGCCAGAAACAGCGAAGCTACCAATATCGGCCAGGCTCTGAGTGCTGGAAGTACAATAGCCTTCAAGCGCGGCGGCGCTGCCATTATGAATGGCGAATTGCTGGTTCACCGAACCGGTGGTGTTGGTGTTCACCGCCACAATCACCGCGCTGCCATTCACATTGTAAGCCGTGACCGAAACGCCCGAGGAAGGATGGTAATCGGCAGTGACCCGGGTTGAGCCGGACCGGATCCATTTCGCAAACTGGCCCATCGTGTAGCCGTTCTTGTTGATGGCACCGTCGCTGGTGACCAGAACGGTATTGGTGTCGCCGTCGTTGTCCCACCACCAGATGTAGGCGCTCAACTGGCAGTTCATGGAATCGCTGATCTGTTGGGCGATTTGCATGCACACACCCATGTCGTTTGGACCGTCAAAATAATACTCGGTCATCCAAATATGTTTGCCCTTGTCGAGCGCGTCCTGATGCACGGCCGGGCCATTGCCGTAATAATGGCCGCCATAGATGACGACGTTGGCCCCGGCCTTGGGATCATCCAGGATGGGATTGCCATAGCTATCGGCGAACCAGCAACTCTCCGGCGCCAGCATCGGCCTGCCGATGCCTGCGCCGTATTGGCCAATCCACGTCCGCAAATGGTCGGAAGTCCACGACATCCACCCAAGGTCAGGCTCGTTCGCGGGAGAAACCCAATCCAGATTGAGAGCGCCGGCCGCCTGGCCCAGCCAGTTGGCATAGTCAGCATAGTATTGGGGCAGCAAACTTCCGTTCATGGACTGCTGGGTGTCAATCCATGCCCCCGGCCCCGACCAGGCCGTACCGAAGACCTTGGCCCCGACGGCGTGGGCCGCCGCAGCGTTGGCGGTTTCGTCACTCCAGTTGTTGTTCTCGTCAATGCGAACGCGCAACAACGACATGCCCAGCGTCCCATAAAGCGCGTTGTTCTTGGCGGTGGAAAGCTGGCCGCACCACGCGCTGGAAAAGCCGTAACCGTCAATGACCTGCTGGTTTGTGCCCAGATAAATGTTGCACTGGGCGTAAGCGCCAGGGGAAACCACACCCGCCGCCGCAAGGACGGCCAGGACGAATGACACCATGAATGGGCGCTTAAATGCTTTCATTTAGTTCTCTTTCAAAACCACTGGCAAAGACGATCCGAGACCCGTTTTGTCGCATCTTGTCGTGTTTTGTCGCTTTTTGGCGTTTTTGTCATGGCTTTTTGGACGCGCCGGGCGGATGCCCGCCAAGGAGATGGGCCAGAGGCGCCATCCAGTCCGCTGCGCCAATTTCAAACCTGCAGCAGCCGACGGGAGGAGACTTCATATTTTCTTTAGTTTGAGCCTCGTTACCTCGGCGGCTACGGAGTTTTGAAAGAGCCTCCGCTTGGCCACCCTCCCCCAGTTGACGGCATGGGCGTCCTAAAAGATGACCAAAGCAGACCAAACCAGACCAAACCAGACCGGAAATAAGATTTCTGGACGAATTCGGGCGGAGGCGGGGGCAGGCAACGGCGGAAGGCGGTCCGACCGAGCGTGGGGCGAACCGACCCGAACAGCAGGCCGGAGAGCCGC
>CAYUGC010000017.1:0-28963 GCA_964444085.1 uncultured Bifidobacteriaceae bacterium
ACGACGGCGCCATCCAGAAATGGCACACCTGCAAGGGCACCGAGCCGATTCACTCCACGAATCCGTGCAGCGAATACGTGTTCGTCAACAACACCGCCTGCAATCTCGCGTCGCTCAACCTGATGAAGTTCAAACGCGAAGACGGCGTGTTCGACATCGAACGCTTCAAGGCCGCCGTCCGCATCTATATCACCGCGCAAGAGATTCTCGTGGACAACGCCAGCTATCCCACGAAGGACATCGCGGAGAATTCCCACATCTTCCGCACGCTCGGCCTCGGCTTTGCGAACCTCGGTTCGCTCTGCATGAGCTACGGTTTGCCCTACGACAGCGATGAAGGCCGCGCTTTGGCGGGTGCCATCACCGCCGTCATGACCGGCGAAGCCTACACCCAGAGCGCCGAACTCGCCGCCGATGTCGGGCCGTTTGCCGGCTATCGCGATGCCCGTTGCGCCGGCGTGGCCAAGACCGTCGCCAAGGACAATGTCGAATCCATGCTCGGCGTCATCAAACAACACCGGGCCGCCGTGGAAGAAATCCAGCCCAGCGCCGAATTCCATTATCTCAAGACCGAAGCCCGCAAGTGCTGGGACCGCGCCCTTGCTCGCGGCCAGGAAGTCGGCTATCGCAACGCCCAGGTCACCGTGCTCGCGCCCACCGGCACCATCGCCTTCCTCATGGACTGCGATACCACCGGCGTGGAACCCGACATTGCCCTCGTCAAATACAAGCTCCTCGCCGGCGGCGGCATGTTGAAGATCGTCAACCGCGGCGTCGGCGATGCCCTCCGCCGTTTGAATTACAGCGAAGCCGACATCAAAGCCATTCTCGCCCATATCGAGAAGCACGACACCATCGAAGACGTCGAGGAAAACGGTTCCACCATCAAGTCCGGCCTGAAAGCCGAACATCTCCCCGTGTTCGACTGCGCCTTCAAGCCAGCCAAGGGCAAACGCAGCATCGGTTACCTCGCCCACTTGAAGATGATGAGCGCCGCCCAGCCGTTCATCTCCGGCGCCATCTCGAAAACCGTCAACATGCCCAACGAATGCACCGTCGCCGAGATTCGCGACACCTACATTCAGGCGTGGAAGATGGGCCTCAAGTGCGTTGCCATCTACCGCGACGGTTCCAAGCGCTCCCAACCGTTGAACACCAAGAAAACCAACGAAGGCGTCGCCAAGACCGAGAATCCCGACGTGCTCGTCACCGAGCTGATCGCGCGCACCAAGGAGCTCGAAGCCACCGTCGCGCATCTGCAGGCCGAAGCCGGCAAGCCGCTGCGCCGCCGCCTCCCGGACACCCGGACCGCCATCACCCACAAGTTCGACATCGCGGGACACGAAGGTTATCTCACCGTGGGCCTGTTCGAAGACGGCGCGCCCGGCGAACTCTTCATTACGATGGCCAAGGAAGGCTCCACGATTGGCGGCCTGATGGACAGCATCGGCACCCTCACCAGTCTGGCGTGGCAATACGGCGTGCCGCTGGAAGCCCTCGTCAAGAAGTTTGCCCACCAGCGCTTCGAGCCGAGCGGTTTCACCAAGAACCCCGACATCCGCAACGCCTCGTCCATCACCGACTACGTCTTTCGCTGGATGGCGCTCCAATTCATCCCCGGCTACCGCGAAAGCCTCAACGCCGCGCGCACCCAGCCGGAATTCACGATGCCCGGACTGGCCGAGGAAATCAAAAAACAGATCAACCGCCCCGTCCCCGAACTCCTCGCCGTCAACGAGGACACCGACGTGATCCAGTTGCCGGAGGATAAAGCCAAGGCGCGCCGCTCCGCGAGCCTCACACAAATGATCACCAACCAGCAGGACGCGCCCACCTGCCCGAACTGCGGCAACGTGGTCGTCCGCAACGGCGCCTGCTACAAGTGCCTGAACTGCGGCGAAAGCCTCGGCTGCTCTTAAGCAGAAAACGGATTCATTCGACAAGCCGGAGAATTTCAAATTCTCCGGCTTGTTTCATTTCACGGACGGGCTTACTGTGAACGCCATGAGCAACGGCAACGGTTTCATTCAAGAGGATCCCTGGCGGATTTTCCGCATCATGGCGGAGTTCGTGGATTCCTTCCAAACCATGTCCCACGTCGGCCCGGCGGTGACCATCTTCGGCTCGGCGCGCACCAAGCCCTCGGATAAATATTATCGCGCCGCCACGGAGATCGCCAAGGGCCTCGCGAAACATAACCTCGCTGTGGTGACGGGTGGTGGCCCCGGCATCATGGAGGCGTCCAACAAGGGCGCGGCGCAGGCCGGCGGCAAGTCGGTGGGCCTGAACATCGAGTTGCCGCACGAGCAAACGGGAAATAAATACACGAACGTGCCGATTCATTTTCATTATTTCTTTTCGCGCAAGGTCTGCTTCGTGAAATACAGCATCGGCTTCGTGTTCATGCCCGGCGGCTTCGGGACGCTGGACGAGTTCTTTGAAGTGCTCACGCTGGTGCAGACGGAGCGCATCCCGCAGTTCCCGCTGATCCTGTTCGGCCGCGAGCATTGGGAGGGTTTGCTGCATTGGATGAAAAAGGAACTGGCGCAGAAAAACAAATTCATCAAGCCCAGCGACCTCGACCTCGTGTGCGTGACCGACAGCCCGCAGGAAGTGGTGGAGATCATCCGGGATTACGAGCGCCGCCTCGGCACGCCGGGCGTCCTGCCCACGGCGTTTGCGTAGAAATCAACCACGGATAAACACAGATAAACACGGATAAGGCCGAAGAACATGGATTCAACGAGTTTTCATCCGCGTGTTTTTTTTCCTCATCCGTGTCCATCCGTGTCCATCCGTGGTTAAAAATTCATGCGTCCGCTGCTCCAAGTCATCCCCACGGCGCACACGCCGGAATCGCTGGTCGAGCAGCTTGCCGGCATGCCGGGCATCGTGCTGCTGCGGACGGGGCAGTTTGACTCGCCGTCGGCGCGTTATTCCTTCGTGACGGCACAGCCGTTTCTCACGTTCCGCAGTTTCGGCTCGCGGTGCGAAATCCAGCATCCAACATCCAGCATCCAGCCGCGCGTTCAATTCGGCAACCCCTGGCAGTTGCTCGATGCGCTCATGGCGCGATGCGAGCTGCTCGACGAGATTGATTCGCCATTCCCGCTGGGCGGCGCGTTCGGCTATTGGGGCTACGACCTGAAAAACTTTACGGAACCCAAACTCCCCCGGCGCGCGGTCAACGACCTGGAGCTGCCCGATTGTCATGTGGGGTTTTACGATAGCCTCGTGGTGTTCGATCATCAAACCGGTCAGGTGAGCGTGGTCTCCACCGGTCTGGACGCCGAAGGCTCGCGCAGCGAGCACCGGGCAGGGGAGCAAATGGAATTTTGGCGTCGTCGGCTGACGCAAACCCTCACCCCGGCCCTCTCCCTTTCCGAAAGGGAGAGGGAGAACACGTTTCCGCGCACGGCGAATCCGCAGGCGTCCGATGTTGACGAGCCGCAGAAACTTTTTCCCCCTCGCCCCCGGCACGGGGGAGAGGGCCGGGGTGAGGGGGGCGTCAGTTCCAACGTCACGCGCGCGGAATTCATCGCTGCCGTCGAGAGCGCGCAGCGTTACATTCGCAGCGGCGACATTTACCAAGTAAACTTGTCGCACCGGCTGACTGCCGCGTGTCCGTCTGCGTGGGAATTATTCCAGAAGCTGGCCGCCGTTTCGCCCGCGCCGTTCGCGGCGTTTTTGGATTGCGATGGTGGGAGCCGGCACTGCCGGTTTCAACTGGCGTCGTCCTCGCCGGAACAGTTTCTGCGCATGAACGGTTCGCACATCGTCACGCGCCCCATCAAAGGCACCCGTCCGCGCGCCGCCGATGCCACGCGCGACGCGCAACTCGCCTACGAATTGCAGACCAGCGCCAAGGAACTCGCCGAACTCGTGATGATCACGGATTTGCTCCGTAATGATCTGGGCCGCGTCTGCGAGTTCGGCTCGGTCACTGTGCCGGAACTGGCGAAGCTTGAGAAGTTCGCGCAAGTGCAACACCTGGTTTCCACCGTGGAAGGCCGGCTGCGGAATGATGTGACGCATTTCGCCGCGCTCGCTGCCAGTTTCCCCGGCGGCAGCATCACGGGCGCGCCGAAATTCCGCGCGATGGAGATCATTGACGAACTGGAACCGCTGTCGCGCGGGCCATATTGCGGCTGCATCGGCTATCTCGGCTTCAATCGCGAAAGCCAGTTGAACATCGCCATCCGCACGGCCATCTGCAAAGACGGTCGCGCGCACTTCAACGTCGGTGCCGGCATCGTGGCCGACTCAAATCCCGAAGCCGAATACGAAGAGACGCTGGCGAAGGCGGCGGGATTTCTGGCGGCTTTGGGCCGGCTGCGGTTGCCTGGGAATGAACCTGAATTGCCGGTTGCGAAACTGCGCGGCTGAAACGGAGACGGTTCCGAATCTTGTTGTTGGAACCGTAAAACACACGAAGCCAGCGCCGAAGTTTTGGGATTTATTTCAGGTCAGGCTATTAATTATTGTGTCCATTTGGGCCGCCGCCATCGGCCCGACCGGGATAACACCACAGCCGATTTTTACCGGAATAGTCCTGATCTTCGAGCCAACGATCCAAGCGGACGTAGCTCACCGAAGCATCGAATGCCGCCTGAATGCCGCCTTGAGAATGCCGGGCGCTGACGCCTTCGCCGGGCCAGTTGGCGCCGTCGTTGAAGTTATCCGGATGTGTTTCGTCCGTTTCCCAATATGCGCAATCGGTCGGCTGCATCGCCGCCAGTTTGACCACTGAATTAGTAAGCTCGCCATAGCCGACGACCGCACCGTTCATCGCGTAGCTGGAGAGTTGTTGCGCCCGGGGGCCGTATCTTTCGCTGCTCGGATCGTCCGCCGGGCAGATATAAACCTTCGGGTTGCCCAGAGCACTCCACAGCAGACCTTTTTGCGCGTCGAACCGCTCCGGGTCATCAGATGCCTTGCTCGGATCCACCGCATAAAGCCAGCCAGGCGGCGAGTCGGAAACGCCATTGTCCCAATTGGGGTTGGGCAGCACATCGCCGGAATCTGTGGTGTAAATGTGGACCGCGACCATCATCTGCTTGAGGTTGTTGATGTCCGTGGTTTTGGCGGCCTGGTTCTTGGCCTTGGCCAGCGCCGGCATGAGCATGGCCGCAAGGATGCCGATGATGGCGATGACCACCAGCAGTTCGATCAAGGTAAATGCCCGGCGTAGTTTCATGTCAATCAGAGACAAGCCTGCCGTGAATTCGTTACAAAGTATTTTGCGGCGCAATTCATGGCGTGTTCATCTTTACAATGTCCGCCCGGAGCCAAAATCGGACATTTATTTTCCATAATCATTCGTCCACCCCTCGGCCAATGCCTCACGGCGCAGCGTCTTCCTGGGGATGCGGCACCTTTTTGACCTTCGCGATGCGCGCGGGATGTTTGTGGCAGCCGGTGACCGGTAAATCCCGTTACCAAGGCCGTGAGCAGCAGAACCTGAATCTTCATGGTATTAAAACGCCGATTAATACGAACCGTTGCAAATGGAATTTCGGCAGGCTACGCCCCCGCTCCTGTTTGTCCAGCAGCAACTGGCGGCGCGGGATGTTGCCGCCGTTGGAGTTCAAGCTTCAGCTTGGCCGTCCGAACAAGCTAAAGCTTGAACTCCAACGGCGGTTCGGATAATCAAGGCGCATAAGGAACAGCTTTCTCATGGAAGTATTCTTGAACGGAAGATTTTTGCCCGAAGTGGACGCCGTCGTGCCTTTGAACGACCGCGGCTTTCTGCTGGGCGACGGCTTGTTCGAGACGGCGCGCGTCGCGGGCGGTCAGCCGTTCCGCTTCGCGCAGCATCTGGAGAGATTGTCGCGCGGCGCGGACTTTCTGAAAATCAAACTGCCGTTCACGCCGAAGGAAATCCAGAAGTTCGCCGCGCAGCTCATCAAGAAAAACAATTTGCCGGAAGCCGTCCTGCGCCTGACGCTCACGCGCGGTGCGGGCACGCGCGGGTATTCCATCAAAGGCGCGGATCAGCCGACGTTGGCAATGACATTGCATCCGTTGCCGCCGCACCATCCCGACGAGCCGTTGCAGTGGAGTCTGGTCACGTCGGCCTACCGCATTCCGGCGGGCGACGCGTTGGCGTCGTTCAAGACTACGAGCAAAATCCTGAACGTCCTCGCGCGCGCCGAGGCGGAAGCGCAGGGCGCGGACGAGGCGTTGCTGCTGAACACGAATGGCGAAGTCGCGGAGACGGCGGGCGGAAACATCTTTTGGATTTATCACGACACCGTTTGCACTGTGCCGACCGGGCGTGGCGTTTTGCCCGGCATCACGCGCGCGGTGGTTTTGGAAATCTGCCAGTCGCTCGGTCTCGCCACGAACAAGCGCGTCATCAAGCCGGAACATCTGCGGAAGGCGGAAGGCATTTTTGTCACGCAGAGCGCGCTGGGGATCATTCCAGTTGCGGCCTTCGACGGTCAGCCGGTCGCGCCGTCGCCGCTCGTGGATCAGCTTGCCGGCGCCTACCACGAGATTTTACGGCGCGAGGCAATTTGATTGTTTGGATTAGTTTTCTGCAATTCGCTGGTTGGGACTTGATATTTAGGGAGATGCGGGCGTAAGGTTGGGCAGAACCACGAGGTAACCTATGATAAACGCATCACTGGATCGCTGTCTCTCCTTCATCAACAGCCAAAGCGCCCCCGCCAAGCGTGTCCTGACGCCGGTGGGCTTGCGTCGGGCCGTGACCATCTCCCGCCAGGCGGGTTGTGGCGCGGTGCGGGTCGCCGAAAAACTGGCCGAGTATCTCCAGCAGCACGCGCCGCCGCAAAGCGCGCCGTGGACCATCTTTGACCGGAACCTGATGGACCAGGTGCTGGCCGACCACAACCTGCCGGCGTATCTCGCCAAAACCTTGCCGGAGGACCGCATGTCGGCGCTGGAAGACATGATTGCGGAAATCGTCGGCGCGCGGCCGACGGTGCAAAAGCTGGTGTTGCAGACCACAGAAACGGTTTTGAAATTCGCCGATCTGGGTGGGGTCATTATCATCGGCCGCGGCGGGAACATCATCACGGCCAAACTGCCGCACGTCCTGCACGTCCGGCTGGTTGCACCGCTGGACGACCGTGTCGAGCGCATCTGCCGCGACGACCACAAGACGCCGGCCGAGGCGCGGAAATTCTGCATCGAGGAAGAGCAGTCGCGGGCGCGCTACCTCAAGACGTATTTCAACGCCGACATCAACGACCCGGTGAACTATCACCTCATCGTCAACACCAGCCGCGTCGGTTGCGACAACTCCGCGAAGCTGATCGGCGACGCGGTGTTGCGGTTCTGACGCGAAATCAACTTGGGTCGGCGGGCGGCGCGCGGTAGATTGGCCGCGTGCCGATTCTGGAAATATCCGGTTCACGTCGCCGTGGTCGCCTCGGTGATATTTTTGCCGTGCTGCTGCTGTTGACGGTGACGGGCGGGCTGCTCTGGCTGTGGTGGCACGCGAAACATCCGGCTAAAAACTCCAGGCACAAACCGGCGGCTGCCGCCGTGTCAGCCGCCCCTGTCGCCAAGCCGGAGCGCAAAAAGGAAATCAAACCCATCGTCATCGCGCCGCAAACGACGGCTGATTTTCCACGTCCGGTGCGCGACGCGCTGGAGGCGCAGGTGGCGCTGGCGCGGCGGGCGATTTCGCCGGGTTCGCTGGACGCGGCCATCGGCTCGCAGACGCGCGCAGCTCTCGCGGCGTTTCAGCGCTCAAAAAATCTGTTTGAGTCTGCGTCCTTGGACACGAACACGCGGCCGGTGCTGACGCTGGACGCACCGTTGCTGACGATTTGCACGGTGACGACGAACGATCTCGCCCGTCTGCAGCCGATTGGCAAAACGTGGGTCGCCAAATCAGAGCAATCTGCGCTGGACTACGAAACCATTTTGGAGCTGGTCGCGGAGACGGCGCATTCGTATCCGCTGCTGATTCAAAAGCTGAATCCCGACGTGAACTGGACGAACGTCGTCGCCGGCACCATTTTGAAAATTCCCAACGTGAGCTATCCGGAAGCGCCGGACAAGGCGGCGTTGGTCATCATTCACCTGTCGCAAAAGTATCTCGAGGCGTTTGATGCGGAGACCAATCTGCTCCTGCACTGTCCGTGCAGCATCGCGGCGAAAGTCGAGAAGCGTCCGGTCGGTGAACTGCATGTGAAGGACATCGCGTTTCCGGCGAATTACACGTTCGACCCGGCGGTGTTTCCCGAATCGCCGGAGGCGCAGGCCATCGGGCATAAATTGATTTTGCCGCCGGGGCCGAACAATCCCGTCGGCGTCGCGTGGATCAGTTTGGACCGGCCGGGTTACGGCATGCACGGCACGCCGGCACCGGAGCAGGTCGGGCGTACGGAGTCGCACGGTTGCTTTCGCTTGGCGAATTGGGACGCGGAGTATTTGGTCAAACTTGTTTGGATTGGGCTGCCGGTGGAAGTGTTGCCGTGATGGTGGCCCTCCGCAAGGAGTTCCAAATTTCACCGCAAATTATCATTGCCCGGCGGCGCGGTTCGGTGAAAGCTGTTCGCGAACAAAACCAAAGGAAATTTATGATGACTGGAATTATGTTGGCGGAACCCGGAACCCTCGCGCTGGGATTGATTGCGATCTTGGTCGGCTTGGTGGTCGTGGCCGTCATCGTTGGCGCGATGGCCATCGGCGTTTACAACAAGCTCGTCACGCTGCGCAACCGCTACAAGAACGCCTACGCGCAGATTGACGTGCAGCTCAAGCGCCGCTACGACCTCATCCCCAATCTCGTCGAAACCGCCAAGGGCTACATGGCGCACGAGCGCGGCACGCTTGAAGCCGTCACCGCCGCGCGCAACATCGCCTACGCCGCGTCGAAGGCCGCCGCCGCGAATCCGGGCGACGCCGCCGCGATGAAAAACCTGACCGCCGCTGAATCCGGCCTCGGTGGCACATTGAGCCGCCTGATGATGGTGAGCGAACAATATCCCGACCTGAAGGCCAACCAGAACATGATGCAGCTCACCGAGGAGCTGACCTCGACGGAAAACAAAATCTCCTTCGCGCGCCAGGCCTACAACGATTCCGTGATGGGCTACAACACCAGCCGCGAAGTGTTTCCGAGCAACCTCGTCGCCGGCATGTTCAACTTCGCCGCCGCCGAGCTCTTCGTCGTGGACAAGCCGGAGCAGAAGGATGCGCCCAAGGTTTCGTTCTCGTGAGTTTTGGCGAGAGCGACAAATTTGCGATTTGCGATATACGATTTGCGCGCGGTTGTGAATTGTCAGGCGGCTCGTAAATCGTAAATCCAATATCGTAAATCAACATGGACTTCTTCGCCCGCCAGGATCAGGCCCGCCGCAAGACGAAGTGGCTCGTGCTTTACTTTGTCCTCGCCGTGGCGTTGCTCATCGTCGCGGTTTATTTCGTGGCGCTCGTTGCTTTCGCCGGCGTGCAGGCCAAGGCACATCACGGTTACGACAGCGCGCCGGTGCAACTGACCTTGTGGAATGCCAAGGTTTTCCTCGGCGCGACCCTCGGCGTGCTGGCGGTGATCTTCATCGGCAGCGCCTACAAGACGAACGAGCTTTCCGCCGGCGGCAGCGCCGTGGCGACATTGATGGGCGGACGCCTCGTGAGCCAGAACACTTCCGATTTGAACGAACGCAAGCTGCTCAACGTCGTCGAGGAAATGTCCATCGCCGCCGGCGTGCCCATGCCGCAGGTGTATGTGTTGAATGACGAGCGCGGCATCAACGCCTTCGCCGCCGGCCACACCACCGGCGACGCCGCCATCGGCGTGACGCGTGGCTGCATCGAGATGCTGTCGCGCGATGAATTGCAGGGCGTCATCGGCCACGAGTTCAGCCACATCCTGAACGGCGACATGAAGCTGAACCTCCGGCTCATCGGCATCATCTTTGGTTTGCTCTGCCTCGCCACGGTTGGCCGCATTCTGCTGAACACCCGCGGCGGCAACAGCCGCGATAAAAATGCGCTGCCCATCTTCGGCCTCGCGCTCATCGTGCTCGGGGCCATCGGCGTTTTCTTCGGTCGCCTGATCCAGGCCGCCGTCAGCCGCCAGCGCGAATTTCTCGCCGACGCCTCCTCCGTGCAGTTCACGCGCAATCCCGGCGGCCTTTCCGGCGCCCTCCAGAAAATCGGCCGCTACGGGTTCGGTTCAAAACTGGAATCCGACCACGCGCCCGACCTCTGCCACATGTTTTTCGGCAATGGCCTGGGCGATCCGTTCATGGATGCGTTCGCCACGCACCCGCCGATTCCCGAGCGCATTCACGCGATTGATCCGCAATGGGACGGCAAATTTCCGCCGCTCAAAGAGGAGCAGATTGAAACCGTCAAGCGCGCCGCCCTCAGCGAGCTGGAAAGCCAGCGGCAGAATTCGTGGATGGCCGGCGCGGCGGCGGTGTTGGCCACGCCGGAAACCATATCGCGCCCGACCGGCGTGCCGTTTTTGGATCCCATTCAAACCTCCAAGCTTCGCCCGCCGCCGGTCATCCATACCGCGTCCGTGTTGCCGAGCCTTGGCAATCCCACGCCGCAGCATCTGCGTTACGCCGAGCAGTTGCGCGAGTCTCTGCCGGAAAATCTCAAGGCTGCCGCGCGCGATCCGCTGGACGCCACCGCGTTGGTCTATGCGCTGCTGCTGGACGGCGGCGAAAAACTGCGCGGCGAACAACTGGCGGAGATTGCCAAACGTGTCTCCGACACCCTCTCTACCAAAACCGCCGCGCTGTATCCCGACATCGCCGCCGTGGCGAAGCGCGCGCGCCTGCCGCTCGTCAACCTTGCCCTCGGGGCGTTGCGCAACCTGACGGCGGCGCAGTTCAAACAATTTGCCGACACCTTGGAATGGCTAGCCGGCAGCGACGGGGAAATCCAGTTGTTCGAGTTCGTTCTCCAAAAAATCATTCTCCGGCATCTTGCGTCGAAATTCGGCAGCGCGCCGCCGGTCACGGTGCAATTTTACACGCTCAAGCCGCTCGTGCCGGATTGCGCCTCCGTCTTGTCCGCGCTGGCGAATGTCGGCAGCGCTGACGCCGGCGAAATCCAAAAGGCCTTTGCCGCCGGGGTGCCGTGGCTGCGCGCGCCGGTGGGCGTGCCGCTGGAACTGCAGCCGCGCGAACGCTGCGGCGTGGAAACCATCGGAGCCGCGCTCGACCGGCTGGCGCTGGCCGCGCCCATCATCAAAAAAAACCTGCTGGAAGCCTGCGCTCGCGTGGTGGGTGCCGACGGCGTGATTCTGGAGACCGAGGCCGAACTGCTCCGCGCCGTGGCCGACACACTGGACTGCCCGATGCCGCCGTTGGGCGTGGGCGAGTGACACCTTTTCATTTCGCGCAAAGGCGGTTACTTTGTCCGCGCTTATGGCCGACCCCATTGTCACCATCCGGAACCTGACGAAGCTTTACCGGCAGGGCGAGATTGATGTGACCGCGCTGAACAATGTCTCGCTCGACATCGCGGCGGCGGAATTTCTCGCGCTCATGGGGCCGTCCGGCTCCGGCAAATCCACCTTGCTCCACATCATCGCCGGCGTGGATCGTCCCACCAGCGGCGAATGTCTGGTGCAGGGCGTGGATGTGACGAAGTTGAACGAATCCCAGCTCGCGGACTGGCGCAACCAAAACGTCGGCTTCATTTTCCAGACCTTCAATCTGATTCCCGTGCTGACGGCGGCGGAAAACGTGGAGCTGCCGCTATTGCTGACGCAATTGAACCGCAGCCAGCGTCGCCAGCAGGTCGCGACGGCATTGGAACTGGTCGGCTTGAGCGACCGCGCGAAACATCTGCCGCGCCAGTTGTCCGGCGGCCAGGAACAGCGCGTGGCCATTGCCCGCGCGCTGGTGACGGATCCCAGGCTCATTGTCGCCGACGAGCCGACGGGCAATCTGGATTCGCACAGCGCGCAGGAAGTTTTGGGCGTGTTGCAAGCGCTGCGAAAGGACGCCGGCAAAACCATCATTTTGGTAACGCACGATCCCAAGGCGGCGGCGTTCGGCACGCGGCAAATTCATTTGGAAAAAGGCGAGCTGACCAATTGACCACGGGTTGGTGTGCCGGGTTCCGTTGGATGTGGACTTGAACCAACAGAGATGGTCTAAAATGAAGTTTTGGCACTCCTCCTCGTCGTCGTTCTCGTCCTCGGATTTTTCAGGGATTTCGAGGATGAGGACGAGGACGAGAACGATGCTGATTTGATTGTCGCGCCATTCTCAGACAGCCTCTCATGCTTATTCGAGGGCATTGGCCCGGCAAATCCTGGTATAAACCCCGGCCAGCGGTTTGGCGGTGCGTGGCAATGCTGCCTTGGCAAAATCCACGGCGAGCAGTCCAAACTTTTTGGTGTAGCCGAACTGCCACTCGAAATTGTCCAGCAGCGACCAGTAGAAAAAACCGCGCACGTCCACGCCGGACTGGATGGCGTGGTGCAGCGCGGTGAGGTTTTGCCGCAGGTCGCGCTCGCGGAAATTTTCATTCGCCGAGGCCGAGCCGTGTTCGGTGATGTAAACCGGCAGGTGAAATTTTCGTTGAAGATAGGGCAGGATTTTTTCCAGGCCAGCGGGATAACGCTCCACCATGTCGTCGCAGACAAAGCCGAAATCTTTCAGCGTCTTCACCGGCGCGCCGCTCGCGGGAATCATCGCGCGGAAATGGCGGAACCGCACGCGACCATAATAATTCAGCCCGATGAACGTCGAGGCGTGCCGCCGCCCGCCGCCGAGGAACGCGTCGAGCACGAACTTGTTGAACGTGTAATGGCAGGCAAACGCCGTCGCGCGATCCCACGGGGAAAGCCGATGGTAGGCGTGAAAAAATGTCCAGTTTTTCGCGATGCCCACCTCCGGCTTGCGCCCCGCGCAGACGCCGTCGCGGCGGATGATGCGGCTGGCCTGCACGTGGGCGCGCGCCATGTGGTCAATCACGCGGCGAAATTTTCCCAGCTGCCATTTGCGCTGCGGTGGAAAACCGCCGAGCAGATAGGCGACACACGCGTAGGTGTCCGGCTCGTTGAAGGTGTTCCAGAGAAAAACTTTTTCGCGCAGCGCCGGCACGAGTTGCTTCACAAAATCCACGAACGCCGGAATCGTCGCCGCGTTGGTCCAGCCACCGGCGGCATTGATCCACGGCGGATTGGAGAAATGATGCAGCACCACCATCGGCGTGATGCCGGCGGCGCGCAGGCGGTCGAGCAGATCAACGTAGCGCGCCAGCTCGTTCTGGTTCAGCGGTGCGAACGGCGCGGCTTGCAGCCGCGACCACTCGATGCCGAAGCGGTAGGCGTTGGTGCCGAGCTGTTGCATCCACGCGATGTCTTCGGGATAGCGATGGTAGTTGTCACAGGCGATGCGGCAGTGGCCGCCGTCCTGCGCGGTGAAATTTGTCCACTCGTTTTCGATGTGACCTTCCACCTGTGTCGGCGACGTGGCGGTGCCCCAGAGAAAACCCGGCGGAAATTTCAGGATGCCTTCGCTGCTCATCGCGCGGTTTTGACAGCCTGTTCGACGGCTTGAAATAATTTCGCCGGAGCGCTCTCCAGCCACGCGCGGAATTTGTCGGTCGGCAAACGGTCGGGCAGTTCGGCGAGCCGGTCGAGGTTGAAACTCTTTTCGGCGACGCCGAGGCCGAACTGCTGCGCGTCAATGGCGTTGACCTGCTGCTCGACGTGGTTTTCCACCGGCACGAGAAACAGCGGCTTGCCGAGCCACGCGGCTTCGCTCACGGACTCAAAGCCGGCGGTGCAGACGACGTTTTTGCATTCGGCCATCATCCGCAGGAATTTTTCCCCGTCGAGCCGGTGAAACGTCAGCGACGGCGAATGTTGGAATTCCGCCGGCGCACCGGGCTTGTCGTAGAAACAATTCAGCTTCGTTTTCGGATTCGCGTCGCTCCATTTTATGATCTGGTCGGCGTAACCGTGGTTCAACAGATAGACGAGCGTGAAATCGCCCTTGGGATTGGCGGCGAGCGCGAAAAGCTGTTTCCGCAAAATCGGCGGCCCGACAAAAATTCTTTTGGCGGGCAAATCCGGCGCGGCGTAAAGCGAGAGCGCCAGCTTGGTCGCGCGGGCGCCGAGCAGCCAGGTGTAAATTCTCATGCTCACGAGCTGTTTCCAAAGCTGCGGCGTGCGGACGTAGCCGGGATGCTGGAACATGAACTGGTGGCCGATGGCGACTACCGGCGGACGGTTTTTTTTCGTAAGCGCGTAAAAGGCCGCAATCGGCTCGAAGAAATTGATGATTAGGTCCGGCTGGGTTTCGCGGACGATGGCGTCGAGCTGGCGGACGAGGCCGAAATATTTTGGCAGGCTGCCGAGGACGCCGAGCAGCGTGGCGGTGTTGCTGACGGCGCGGCTGTTTTTATATTTGAACTCCAGGGTCGGGAGCTGCCGGACGGGAATCTTCATCGCCGATGAAAAGTATTCCGGAATGGAGCGGTGCGTGCTCGCGCCCAGCGTGACGGCGACGACCTGATGCCCCGCCGCCTCGGCCATTTCCTTGACGGCCATCGCCTGTGTCATGTGACCGCGACCCTCGCCCAGCACGCAGAACATCATTTTCATGGAAGTGGATGAGTTTGATTTTGCCGTCGAAATCTTCAACCAGCGCCGTGCAGCTTTCCACCCAGTCCCCGCAGTTGAGGTATTCCACGCCGTTGATGGTCTTGGTTTCGGCGCGGTGGATGTGGCCGCAGATGACGCCGTTGGCCTCGTGGCTGCGCGCCATCGCGGCGAGCGTGTCCTCGTATTCCGTGACGTATTTTACGGCGGACTTGGCCTTGAATTTCAGATACGCGGCGAGCGACCAGTAGCCGAAGCCGAGCGCGCGGCGCAGGCGGTTGAAATACAGGTTGAAGTCGAGAATCCAGTTGTAAAGGTGCGAGCCGAGCTTTTCGAGCAGGTGGTTGAAATGCGTGAGGCCGTCCGCCTGGTGGCCGTGGATGACGAGATATTTCTTGCCGTCGGCGGCGGTGTGGATGGCCTGGCGCGCGATGGTGACGTTGCCAAATTTCATGCCCATGAATTCCTCGATGAATTCATCGTGGTTGCCGCTGATGTAAATCACCTTGGTCTGCTTGCGACTTTTGCGGAGCAGTTTTTGGATGAGGACATTGTAGTCGTCGCGCCAGAACCAGCGGAACTTCAGTTCCCAGCCGTCAATGAAATCGCCGACGAGATAGAGATATTTGCAATCCACGACGCGGAGAAAATCGAGCAGCTCCTCGACGCGTGCGTGTTTGGTGCCGAGGTGAATGTCGGAAATCCAGACCGAGCGGCAGACCAGCGGCTCGTCCAGGGACAGGTCAAAGTGTTGTTGGTCGGGTGTCATGCTCCGAAAGCATCCGTAATCTGCCTGATTTCAGGGGGTGGGGGCAACTTTCTAATGCGGCTGTCACCGGATATTCACCGGGCTGTCACCGGAATGACACATTCCCGGCATCAAAATCTGCGAACACGGCGTGTCCAAGGCCGGGCGGCGAATTTCCGTGTTCGGAAAAATCCCGCGTCACATTCTGGTGACGTAGCGTGGTTGTCTTCATTCTGAAACTGTTCGGAAAGGGAAATCGCCTTGCTGGGTGAAGTTTTCCACGCCCTGCCTCGTCTGTTCTTGCAGGTCCGAAAACTGTCTTGGTCTGTCTGGTTACTGGAGGTTGTTCCCGATGGCGAAATCTATCATGTCCCCCGTCGAAGTCATTCATCCGAACAATTTGATCTAAAAAATTATGAACACAAAAAACACAATGGGGTTGATTGCCGTGCTGGCGGGCGTTGCCAGCAGTGTCACCGCCGGTGACCTGACCAGCTATGCCACCGGCGACGTGCTGATCTGCTTCCGCAACGCCGGTGCCGGCTACGACTTGGTCGTGGACGCAGGGCCGGTTGCCACGTTCGCCGGCTATGCCGCCAATTCCCGGCATACCGTATCGGCCTACAGTGCGGCGCAACTGGCCGACCTCAACGCCAATTACGGTTCTACCAGTTGGTCGGCCTTCACCTGTCTGGCGGACGGAACGCTGTATGTGACCCGCGCCAACACCAATGCCGTGGTCTATACCCAGACGGCTCCGTTGGCCGAACAGAGCTACGGCATCCAGAGCATCACCGCCGGGCGCATTGGCATGATTCCCACCGGCGCGACCAATTTCTTGGGCAACGCCTCCGCGCCTTATTCTGACAGCACCTTAGCTGCCATCGTTGAAGATGACATCAGTGCCAGCAGTCCAAATTATCTCTCTGGCACCAGCTATCACGACGCCCTGTTCGGCAGCTACGGCAGCGCCACCTTCAACGGCACGCTGACCAAGACTCCCGAAATCACCACGCCGTCGAACTTCAAAAACCTCGGCAAAAACCTCCGCTCGGATTTTTACCAGGTGATGCCCACGGCCACCTATGGTCAGGCGACCATGATTGGTTATTTCGAGCTGAACACTAACGGCACGATGAGCTATGTGGCCTATCCCACGCAGACGCCGGTGATTGAAAAAACCACGTTCGTCCGCACCGGCAACGTGAACACCTTCAACTACGACACCGGCCTCTACGGCACCTACACCCTGCGCGCCACCAACGCCGCCGGCCTGACGGTTCCGCCAACCTCCTGGCCGTCGCTCGGCACCCTATCCAGCGGCGACCTCAACAGCCACGTTGCCACGGACACCACCACCGCGACCAACCGTTTTTACAGCATCACCGCCCAGTAACCGAACCTGAAACCAAGTTTATCAACCACAATATCAACTAAACAAAATACACATCATGAAAACCAAAACGCTCCTCTCGCTGGTGCTCGGCCTTGCCAGTGCCACCTCGCTCATGGCGACCACCGTGGATGTCTATATCACCGGTTCAACTGCCTTCCGTGCCAACGTCTTCACGGCCTGTGCCCGGTTGTATAGCGGCAGCACCCCCAGCGCCATCTACTTTGGCACCTCGGCCATTGGCGGCGACGCCAACAACAATTCTAGCACCGCTTCTTGGTGCATGACCGGCACGCCGGTCACGGGCCTCACCAACATCGGCACCGCCAACACGCTCATCATCCACGCCCTGTTCAACGGCTCCATTCAAGGCATCAAGACGGTTGTGCAGTCCCAGCAGCTCACGTTCCCCGTTGCCAGCGGCACCTTTCTCAGCAACAGCATTGCGGGTCAAACGCCCGTCGCCGGTGTTCCGCTCTATGCCACCTCCTCTACGGTGAACAAGACGCCAACCATCGGCTTCTCGGACAGCTCTGCCGATGCGTGTCCGTTTCCGGCCACCGGCAATTACGCCGAAGAAGAAGTGGCCATTGCACCCTTCGTGATGACCAAGTCCGTGGGCAGCGGCAACGCCGCCCTCGCGGTCTCCAACATCAACAACGTCAGTTGGGAACAGTTGGAATACGGCATCCCGGCCGGTCGCATCCCGCTCTCGGCCTGGACCTACAAGTCGGCGGACACCAACAGCTGGGTCTATCTGTGCCAACGCACGCTTGACTCCGGCACCCGCCGCTGCGAGACCGCCGGCAATTATTACCAGTATGGCGACCCGGTCGGCATCTACCTTTACGACAAGACCAACAACGTCTGGTATGTGCCCACCGTGCTCGCCAACTCTTCCTTTGCCTCCGCGCCCAACGGCGTGGCCGGTCCGGCGGGCCTGGCTAATGCCAACCTTGGCTGGGGTTACGGCTATGTCGGCGGCGGTGACATCAAGAACTCCCTCAACCTGACCGGCACCAGCAACCAGGCCATCGCCTATCTGTCCTTCAATGACGCCAAGGGCGTCGGCGCGTCCAATTGGGCGAACGTCGTTTCCTTCAACGGCATCTGGCCCACGGCGGCGGGCGCGGGTGTCCACGGCAACACCGGCACCAACGACTTTTCGCCTATCACCTCCGGCTACTATCCGTGCTGGGGCAAGGAAGTGCTCGTCCATCTGGTTGATCCTACCCAGTTGACGGTCAACGACCAGACCATCACCAAGACCCAGATTGGTAGCCAAACCACGCCCGGCAGCTTCCTCGGGGTGTTCAACGCCCAGACCCTCATCAACGGCGGCTCGCCGCTCGTGGGTAGCATCGAGAACGAAATCGAGTTGAGCAAGGCCAGCGCCACGGCCATCCGCTTGAGCGATATGCAGTCCAAGCGCGGAAACGTGGGCGGCATCATCGCGCCGTTCTGATTCTTTGGTTGGAGTTGTCAACCCTCGGTGCGGCTCGGCTGCACCGGGGGTTTTTGTCAGCTGCTGGACTTGGACTTGGCCCGTGATTTTGGTGTCTTTCTGATTGCCATGAATACTTTGCTCGTTAAATCCGTGCCGCTGGGCGATTTTGTGGAAATCAGCGTACTCACGCGCGGCTGGGAAACCGAGCTTCATGCACTCGTCAACCAGAAACTCCCCATCAAGTTTGACATATATCCACGGTCCGGCATTCCGCTGGAAATTCAGAGTCTGCTCCAGCAGCAGGGCTATTCTTCTCAGGTTCCGAAAAACGATCGCTGGCAGCATTTTCTGGTGCCCAATTCCATCCAGCCGGCCGCTGTCCAAATTTAATTGCCCGGGGGGCGCCTGTACTCCCCGATCAAAACTGGAATACGAAGTCCACGGCCCCTCCAAAGGCCTCGCCATTCGGGACAAATAGGTCTTGCCTCAAGGGGCAATTTTCTTGAGGTGTTTTTTGATTTTATCGAGGGATTTGCGCAGGTTGGAATCGCTGGGATCCAATTCCAAGGCCTTGGTGTAATCTGCCGCCGCACTTTTGTAATCATGCTTGCGTTGCTCAATGATGCCGCGATTGCGGTAGGATTCGGCATTGGTGGGATCGAGTTCGATGGCCTGATTCAAGTCGGCAAAGGATCCGTCGGCATCATCTTTCACATATTTGTCCTGGGCTCGGGCGCAGTAAATCCGGGACAGGTTTAAGTTGATTTGGGCAACCTCGTCCCGGTCGGGCTTGAGCGCCTTGGCCCGGCTAAAATCGGTGAATGCACCGTCCCAGTCGCGCTGGCTGACCCTGGCAACACCGCGATTGAACCGGGCCTTGAGGTTGGCCGGATCAAGTTGAATGGACTGGTTGAAGTCAGCCAAACCGCCATCCGGGTCGCCTTGGGTGTTTTTGGCAATGCCGCGCAGGCAATAGGCGTTGGCGTTGGTTGGCTGGAGTTCGATGGCCTTGGTGTAATCGGCAATTGCGCTGTCCAAATTGATTTTGGTGCTGCCGGAATTGGCCGGGTCGAACCGGCTCTGGAGACAGCGGAGGTAGCCACGATCTAAATAGGCTTCGGCCAGGCCGGGGTTGAGCTCGATGGTTTTGCTGTAATCGGCCAGGGCGGCTGCCATCTGCTCCGCCACGGCGTCGGTCACCAGCAGCGTCTCCCAATTTTTGCCCGACTTGCACTCGACGCTGGCTCGCTGAAAATAGGCCTGCCAAGAATCCGGTTTCAACTCAATGGCCTGACTGTAATCGGCGATGGCCCCCGCCTGATCGCCGTTGGCGGCCTTCGCATTGCCCCGGTTGAGATAATAATTGGGATGATCCCGTTTCAGTTCGATGGCTTTGCTATAATCGGTAATTGCGCCCGCCAGGTCATGCTTGGCTTTTTTCGCCATGCCGCGGTCGTAATAGGCCACATTCGAATTTGGGTTTTGGTCGATGGCCTTGGAGTAATTGGTGATCGCGCCGTCCCAATCACCTTGCCGATAGCTCACATTGCCATCCTCCACCGCATCGCCCCAGGCTCGCATCGCAACGAGCGATAGAAACGAGCACCCGAGGAAAATTCGCTTCATGGGACGTTCTTTCAAAACTGTGGCAGCCGACGTAAGGAGGCTCCATATGCCTTGTATTTCGCGAAGTTTGAGCCTCGTTACTACGGGGTTTTGAAAAAGGCTCATGGTTTTGAATGTATATTTTTCGCCGAGGCTCGTCCGCAATTTTTTTTTGCCAAAGAACGGGTGTTACCTCCCGTCAATTGCGGAGTGGGGGCATGAGAGACTGTCTGAAATTGGTGTGACAACCACATCGTCCTCGTTCTCCTCCTCCTCCTCGAAATCCCCAGAAATTCCGAGGACGAGGACGAGAGCGACGAGGAGGAGGAGCACCAAAACTTCTTTTCCAGACAGTCGCTGAGGCAGGTGGCGCTCATTTTCGGTGGTGATACATGAGGCGCAGCACCTCTGCCAGCACTAGCCCCAGTGCCAGCGAAAAGGCCACCGTGAGCACCAGGATTTTCCCGTTCTTGCGTCGTTCCCAAACTTGCTGGCGGCCGAACATCAGCCGGCCGACGAGGTTGTAAATCAGTTGCATCAAAAAAGCATTGAATGAAGTTTTTTCGCCGCGCCGCCGCCGGGTTCACGCCGCCGGGGTTTTTTCCTCCGTCCACTCCAGCGACCGCGCGGCGGTGTAGTCATCCACAAACGCCACGTCCACCGGCTCGAACTGTTCCATCAGCTCGTCCATCTCCGTGACCAGGATCGTGTCCGCCACCGTCGCCTCCACCGCGATGGCCCGGGTCGCCGAGTGGAAGATGCCGATGGTCGGCTGCCATTGGACGAGCCGTTTCACGCAGCCGCAAAAATCGGCGAAGGCGTCGCTGAACGCCGCCGAGCGCCGCCAGACCGCGGGCTTGGCCTCGCAGACCGCCTTCACTGCCAGATACATGGCCAGCTTGCCGGGAAGCAGATTCTCCATGCGACAGTCTAACCCGTCGGCAATTCGTGGCCAGCGACGGTTGCGTGAATTCTTCGCGTCAATCGCGTGAACACGTTTTTTCGCCCGTCGTCGCCAACTGGCGCTTTTCGGACATTGTAAAATCAATTATGTCACCGGATTGTCACGGAACGGAAACCGGACAGGCACAATGCTCCGGCAATATGCCCGTCCTGATGGCCATCGAACGACATCTCATCCTGCAGGAAGTCACGCTCGTGCCGTCTGGCGAATGGTCGCCGGACGCGCCCGGCTGGACCGCCGTGCGCGTGGCGGATGGCTTGGGCTACTGGCTCCAGGGCGGCGGCGCCAAAGAGTTGAAGGCCGGCGACGGTTTCGTTGTGGCCGCCGGCACGCCGCTGGTTTTGCGCGCCAGCCAGTTGGCCGCGCTCAAGCTGGAATTTTTCTGCGTGCAGCCGCAGTTCCTCAACGGCCTCATCACCGTCACCGAGGGGCACCAGTTGAATCAGGCGGGGAAACTCGCTTCGGCCCGCGTCATCGCCTTCGCCGCCGGCGATCCGGTCGGCCAGAAATTCGCCCGCCTCGTCGCGCAGCCGCATCGCGAAAATTTGACGATGCGCTCCGCGCTGCTGCAGCTCTGGTCGCAGGCCGTGGCCGGCGTGCTGGCCGCGCCGCCCGCCGAGGAGCACGGCCACCGGTTGAGCGAACGTTTCCACCAGCTCGTTGCGCAGATGCCGGACGCGGAGTTCGCCACGCGCCCGCTTTCGGAGCTGGCGGCGCAGTTGCATTGCAGCGAGCGGCATTTCAGTCGGCTCTTCCGCGCGGAGTTCGGCGTGCCGCTGCGCAAGCGCCAGACCGAATTGCGCCTTCAGCGCGCCCGCCAGCTGCTCGCGGATGCCAATGCAAAAATCATCAACGTCGCCTACGAAAGCGGCTACCGGCACCTCGGACTTTTCAACGCGATGTTCAAGAAACGTTTCGGCGTCACGCCGAGTGAATGGCGGCAGCAGAATCTTTCCGCGCCGGCGAAAACCCCGTCCCGGCGTCCCGGCGCTGCGCTCGTCGCGTGGTTGCTGTTGCTCGCGGCGTTCCTGGTGCCGCACGCGTCTGCCGAAACCGCCGCGACCAATGCGGTGGCGAAATTCAAGGTGGAAAAATACCTAGTGTCCGGCAATACCGTGCTGACGCCGCCGTCTCTTGGAAAAGTTTTCACCAACGTGCCGCAGGCGTTTGGCACCAATGTCGCGTTCACCGATATCCGTGCCGCGCTGGGCGAATTGCAGATGGCGTATCGCGAGCGCGGCTTTGTCACCGTGTCCGTGGCGCTGCCGCCGCAGAAGCTCACCAACGCCACGGTGAAGGTGAAAGTCACCGAGGGGCGGCTGGCCGACATCCGCGTGCAAGGCAATAATTGGTTTACCACGCCGAACGTGCTGCGCGCGCTTCCGAGTCTGCACACGAACATGCTTTTGAATTCGCACGTCTTCCAGCACGAGCTGGACCGCGCGAACGCCAACCGCAACCGGCAGATTTATCCCGTCATCGGCCCCGGCCTGGAGCCGGGCACGAGTGAGCTCACTTTGAAGGTGAAGGACCGTTTTCCGCTCCACGCGCGGCTGGAGATCAACAACCAGGCCACGCCCGGCACGCCGGAATTCCGCGTTAACGCCAGCGCGCAATACGACAACCTCTGGCAGCTCGAACACCAACTCGGCCTGAGCTACAACTTTTCCGGCGTGGACTACAAGGCGTATCAGCGCGGTTCCATCTGGGGCATGGACACGCCGGAGATTGCGAACTACAGCGGCTATTATCGGCTGCCGCTCGGCCCGCCCGTTTCCGTGCAGACGCAGGTGGATCAGAGCGGCGGCAATTTCGGCTACAGCGAGATCACGCACCAGTTCCGCCTGCCGCCGCCGACCGGGCGGCCGGAGCTGACGCTCTACACCAGCCGCTCCACGACCGACACCGGCACGGTGCTCGGCGCGCGCACCAACATCATCACCACGCCGCTGCTGGCCATTGACCGGCAGGACGCCGGCGAAAACCTTTCGCTTAACGCCGGCGCCGGCGCGAAACTTTCCCTGCCGCTGCCGGCCCTCGGCAACCTCGCCTCGACGCTCACGGCGGGCATTGATTACAAGCGCTACCAGAACGCCAGCTACAACACGAACATCTTTTACGCCACGACCTACATCACCAATTCCGACGGGTCGATCCAGACCATTGGTTCGACCGTGCAATCGCCGCAAAAGACGCGTTTCTCCGAGGTGGATTACTTTCCATTGAGCCTCGGTCTCGTTTGCTCGTTGCCTGATCCGTGGGGCAGCACGATGTTCAACGCGCAGGCGAATTACAACCTCGGCGTCAGCGGCGGCCACTTCGGTGCGTCCATCGCGCGGGTCGGCACCAACGCGATGATGTTCCCCGGCGTCGCGTATTCCACCAACGCGCCGAACCGCTACTTCAGCGTCACCGCCGGCGCATCGCGCGAACAGCGGCTTTACCAGGACTGGACGATGCTGATCCGCGCCGACGGCCAGTGGACGGACCGGCCGCTGTTCAGTAACGAACAATTTGCGATGGGCGGCAGCGCCGGCGTGCGCGGCTACAGCGACGGCGTGACTTACGGCGACACCGGCTGGCGCGTGTCCATCGAGCCGCGCACGCCGCTCGTGAACATCGGCATGGTGGACGGCGACATTCCGTTTTGGGTGCGCGCGTCGGTGTTTTTGGATTACGGACAAGTCTCGCTGCTTGACGGCTATTACCAAAAATCCTCGGTGCTGGCGGAAGGGCCGGGCATCAGTCTGACGCCGGGCAACCCGCGCCGGTTGGATTTTTGCGGCACTGGCTGGACGATTACCGGCAACATCGGCAGCCACCTCGACGCGCGGTTGACGATGGGTTTCCCGCTCATCAACAACGGCAATCTGCCCAACTGGAGTCCGCAGCATTACCTGCACGTTTATTTTGCGATCGGCGCGCAATTCTAAAAACCGTTTATGAAAGCGAAAATATTTCTTCGCCCGTTCGGAAAAATCTTCCGCCGCGACACGTTGCTGCGCCGCGCGGTCGCGGCGGGCGTCGCGCTCGGCTTTTCGCTGAACGCGCTGGCGAATCCGTTTGGCATGATTGTGCAGAACGGCAGCGCGTCGTTCACGTCCAGCGGCTCGCGCCTCACCGTCACCGCTGCCAACAACACGCTGCTGAACTGGCAGAGCTTCAACATCGCGCCCGGCGAAACCACGACGTTCGTACAGCCTTCATCCGGCTCCGTCGTGTGGAACCAGATTGGCGGCCAGAGCCCGACGCTGATTTACGGCAGTCTGCAGGCGAACGGTGTCGTCATTTTGCTGAACTCGTCTGGATTCTATTTCGGGCCGAATTCATTTGTTAGCGTCGCCGGCCTCGTTGTCTCCACGGCCAACTGTATGCCACCGCAAAATTCCGGCGGCGCGTGGGAGTTCAACGGCCCGCCGCCGCTCGCGAGCATCGTGAACTATGGTTCCATCAAGGTCGGGCAGGGTGGTAGCGCGTTTCTCATCGCGGATCAGGTGCAGAATTTCGGCAGCATTTCCGCGCCCGGCGGCACCATCGGTTTCGCGGCGGGACAGACGGTGACGTTGAGTGAGCGCCCCGATGGTCGCGGCATGAGCATGAACGTCACGCTGCCGCAAGGCTCGGTGGACAACTACGGCAACGTCGTCGCCGACGGCGGCACCATCGCGCTGAACGCGAAGGTGGTGAATCAGGATGGACTGCTCCAAGCCAACTCGGTACAGAATCAAAACGGCACGATTGAACTTGTCGCTTCCGATTCAGTGAACCTCGGTGCGGACTCGCAAATCCTCGCGCAAGGCGACGCTTCGGCGGGCGGCAGTGCCGGCGGTAACGTCACGATTCAGGCGGGCAACACATTCAGCGATACGACGGGCAGCGCTATTTCCACCGCCGGCGGCGCAAACGGCGGCAACGGCGGCAATGTGGAGATCAGCGCGCCGAACGTTGCGTCGCTCAATTCGACGATGGACGCGACGGCGCAGGTGGGTTGGACCGGCGGGACATTTTTCCTCGACCCGGTGAACATCATTCTCGGCACGAGTTCCGGCTCTGGCATGATCAACGTCAACACCGCATTCGCCGGATTTTCCAGCATCCAGTTGCAGGCGTCCGGCAACATCACGCTCGCCGACGGCACGGCGTGGGACTTGAGCGGCACTACCGGTCAAACGACCGGCGCGCTGACGTTGCAGGCCGGCGGCAACATCGCCATCGGCGATGGCGCAAGCATCTCGGATGCGAACAATTGGTCGGTGTCGCTCGCGGCGGGATATAATGTTGTGAGCCACACCTGCACGCCGGGCACCGGCAGCATCGTGCTCAACGGCAGCGGCGAAATTCAGACTGCTGCGGGCGGCATCAATTTGCAGGCCGGGCAGGACATCACGGTGAATTCCGGCTACGTCATCACCACCGGCGGCGGCAGCATTTACGCGCATGCGTTGGTCGGCAGCATTGACTGCGGCTCGGACGCGCAGGGTTATTTTTTCGTGCCGAACGCTACGGCCATCGGCTCGGCCTATAATTTAAGCAAGGGCCTCGGCGGCATCAGCACGGCGGCGGGCGGCAACGTGACTCTAGTTGCGGGCGGCAACGTGACAAGCGTGCTGCCGGGCAATAAGGGATATTATTACGACGGTGATTTTTATTCGGCGGTCGGTAGCGGCTATACCACGGCGGGCTGTGGTGCCTACGGCAAGCAGGCCGGCAATGTCACCATCGTCGCGGGCGGCGATGTGACGGGAAATTATCTCGTGGCCAACGGCACCGGCAGCATTTACGCCGGCGTGCTGATGGATGCCAATGGTAATCCCATTTCCAATGGTTCCGGCGGTTACACGCTCGGTATCACCGGTAATGCGGGCAACAGCCAGCAAAGCCCAAACCTTCGGCTTGGTCTTGTCAGCGGCGGCTGGAATGTGACGGCGGCGCACAACATCTGCTTGCAGGAGGTTTACAATCCCAACGGCCTCTTCAACGTGAGCGGATCGGCCAGCGTGAAACATTTGTTCGATTATGGTGCCAGCGATTATGTGAATCTCACCGCCGGCAACCTCGTGCAGTTGGGTGCATCGTCCTCGGCGCTGACGCGCGTGGACACGTCGCTCAAGGTGCCGGTGATTTATCCCGGCATTCTCACCGTCAATGCTGGCGCTGGCGGCGTGATTTTGAAGGGCGACACTTTTTACAACAAACTGATTTTATTCCCGTCGCCCCAGGGCAGCCTCATCATCAACACCACGGACGGCGGTTCGTTGTCCAGCAGCCTGCCGGCGGTAGGAGGTTCACCGCCGCTTTTCGACATCATCGTTTCCGACAGCGGCAGCCAGCGGTTCACCTCGTCCGGCACGTTCGGTTTGAATGACCACGCGACCACGCCGGTGCATCTGGGCAGCGAAACGCCGGTGGAACTGAACATCTCCGGTGACATGAATTTGGTGATGCTCTCTTCGCCCGAGGCCGCGCAGATCAATGTCGTCGGCAACCTGAATAACTGCGGCTTCGAAGGCATGAACCTCGCCAACTCCGACATCACCAGCATCATGGTCGGGTTGAGCGCCAGGCTGAACATGGAGAGCCTGGGTATCTTGAACCCCGCCACCGACAGTGGCTTGATCATCGGCGGAAACATCAACAACCGCAGCGCGTTCACCTCGGTGAACTTGAGCACCGTGGCCGGCTCCGCGCCGCCGGACTTGTCGCTGCTCAACCACGCCGTTGGCGGCGCGGTTTCCGGCGCCGAATTGGCCGCAAGTTTTTCCTATAACCCCACGACTCACGTTTTGACCTACCAGCGCATTCCCGGCGTCAGCCTCGCGACGGCGTTGAGTGAGCTGGAAAATTTGCCGGTGCAGGTTTATGTCAACGGTCAGCCGCAATGGCAGGACCCGCCCGCCAACACTATTCCCGTCACGACCACGGTTTCCGTGCTCAATCCGGCGGACGCCGCCGCGCTGCTCGCCGCCTACAACGCCGCCGGCCCCGTGCCCACCGGCAATCCCGGCTACATCATCGGCGGTGGCGGCCAGTTCAACATCGCCGCCGCGAACATGGACCTTGGCACCACGCCCGGCATCCAGTCGCAGGGCGTCGGTTTTTATCAGGACAACAACGGCAATTACCCGCTCGCCAATTTGTTCACCAAGGGCGCGGATATCAACATTGACCTCACCGGCAATCTCACGATGTATTCCAGCGCCATCGCCTCGTTGAACAGTGGCAATATTAGCGTTTATGCCGGCGGTTCAATCGACGCCGGTTCGTCTGACTTCACGGTCAATTCTGCCGGCGCACGCGGCATTTACACCGCCGGTCAGGGCAACGTCACCGTCATCGCGGACGGCAATGTAAATGTCAACGGCTCTCGCATCGCCGCCTACGACGGCGGCAATGTCACCGTCGAGTCGTTGAACGGCGACATCAACGCCGGCACCGGTGGCAGCGGCTTTGTCATCGTCTATGACTACGTCGTGGATCCGGTCACGCATCAGGTCACGTCGTATGCGCCGACCATTCCGGGCAGCGGCATTCTCGCCACCACGTTCCCGACGGACACGGGCCGCGCGGTCGGCAACATTCTCGTCGAGACGCCGAATGGCAACATCAACGCCAGTTCCGGCGGCATCGTGCAGTTGCCGCTCAACGGCGTGACCGGCGGCAATTCGCTCGTGGAAGTTCTCGCCGGTAGCCAGTTGCAGGATGCCAGCGGCAATCCGGTTTACGCCGAAAATATTTACAGCGGCACACCCGTGCAGATTTCACCTGGTCGCAACATTGACGCCGAGAACTCCGGCGTCATCGGCAACAACGTCAAGCTTGTTGCTTCCGGCGATATTAAAGGTGTCATTTTTGCCCGGCAGAACATTGACTTGAGCGCCGTGCAGAACGTCAGCGTCACCGCGTTGGCCGAGGGTTCCGTCAGTGCCAGCGCTGGCGGCTCCATCTCTGGCACCATCATCGGCGTCGGCGGCGTCAGCGCCAGCGGCGGCAGCATTGACGCGAGCCTCGAATCCAACAACGCCGTCACCGGCGACACCAGTGGTTCCAAGGGGCTTGGCCAGAGCAACACGGCTGGCGGAGCAAGTCAGGGCTTGGGCAACGATGATGTGGCTAAGGCTGCCACTAAGTCCGGCGAAGGCGACGATGATTTGAACAAAAAGAACACGAAGGGAATTGCCCTTGCGCAGAAGGTGAGCCGGGTGACGGTGATTTTGCCGGGGACGAAGAAGATTTCCGAGCGGGCTGGGAACAGCAACCCGCTGTGAACTTGCCATCAACTTAAAACTGAAAACCAAAAATTAATAACCTATGATCCAACCGATATTGGCCAATGCGGCCGTCTATGCCATCGAGAACGCGACGACCGAGGGCAAGATCACCGTGCTCGTCCTGCTCGTGCTGTCGCTGTTCAGCTGGACGATCATTATCACGAAGTTCCGGCAGTTGACCATCGCGCGGAAGGCGACGAAGAAGTTCATGGCCGCTTACATCAGCACGCGCGACCCCATGGACATCAAGAAGCGCGGCGAGGAGTTTGAAGGCGCGCCGGCTTACGCACTTTACGAGCGCGGTGCGGAGGAGGTGCTGTATCACCTGAAAAACAATCCGGTGGAAATCAAAAACCCGCTGCCGGTTCAGGGCGTGGGCGATGGCAACACGGACCACTTGGCCAAGGCCAACACTACCAAGATCAGCGTTTCGTCCTACGAGGCGGTGAAGGTGGTGTTGGAAGAAGCGGCGGCGGCGCAGGCGATGTCGTTGGAGAAGGGGATGATTGTGCTTTCGACGGCGGTGGCGGGCGGGCCGTTCATCGGTCTGCTGGGCACGGTGTGGGGCGTGATGAGCACGTTCGCGGGCATTGCCGCGTCGAACTCGGCGAGCCTCACGGCAATGGCGCCCGGTGTGGCCGCCGCGCTGGTCGCGACCGTCACCGGCCTGCTGGTGGCGATTCCGGCGATGTTCGGCTACAACTTCATGGTGACGACCATCCGGCATTTGACGCAGGAGCTGGACGGCTTTGCCTCGCGCTATGCCAACCAGATCGAGCACGCCTACGTGGACAACCGCGACATCGAGGACAAAATCGCTGGCGCGTTGAAACGGCATGAATCGTCGGCGCCAACGCAGTTCTAGGAATCGTTTCATGAAGAAGTGTTCCAAAACGGCGCACGAGTCGCTGACGGAGCTGAACATCACGCCCCTGCTGGACCTGGCGTTTGTGTTGCTGGTGATCTTCATCATCACGACCA
>CAYUGC010000018.1:0-24423 GCA_964444085.1 uncultured Bifidobacteriaceae bacterium
TCGAGCATCCCAAGGCGCGGTGTCGCGCACCTTGGCTGTCGGCTGTTGGTTGTTGGTTGTTGGTTGCTCGCCGTCAGCTTGTCCTTCGCCGTCCGTGCCAATGCTGCCGAAGCCGCGACGTTTTATTTGTTTCCCGTCGCGCAGGTGGACGGCGAAGGCGTTTTTCTCCAGCAACTCATCAAGACCGCCGCACCGCTGCCGGCGCTGAAGCTGTGCGAGTCGCCGGCGTTCGGGAAAACCACGGAGCTTTCCCGCGCGCAGTTGAATGATTTGCTGGCCGCCACCGCGCCCGAACTGGCCACGACCAATTGGACCGGCGCGGAATCCATCCGCATCGCGCGCCGCGCGCATGAATTTTCCGAGTCGGCCCTGCTCGCGCTGCTCACCGCGACGTTGCAGCGCGATTGCGTGAAGGACAAGGGCGAACTCGAACTCAGCCTCACGCAGCCGTGGAGCGCGCCGGTGGTGCCCGACGAGCCGCTGACGTTGAAAATTCTGGAGCAGCCGACCGCCGGCGTCACCCCGTCGTTCATCGTCCGGTTTGAACTCCGCACCGCGCATGAAACCCTTGGCACCTGGCAGACCAGCGTGAAGGCGCAGGTCTGGCGCGAGGTGTGGGCCGCCCGTTCCTCATTGCAGCGCGGCCAGCAGGTGGCCGCCACGGACATCGCCCGCGAGCGCCGCGACGTTTTGAACGTGCGCGAACCGCTCGCGGATTTTGCCGCCGGCGACGACGCGCTGGAGATTGCCGAATATGTCTCCGCCAACACGCCGTTGCTCGCGCGCGCCATCCGGCCGAAGGTTGTGATCCATCGCGGCCAGTCCGCCGAGGCGCGGCTGGACGACGGCGCGTTGAGCATCCGCTTGAAGGTTGTCGCGCTGGAGGACGGCGCGCCCGGCCAGACGATCCGCCTGCGCAATCCGGTTTCGCAGCGCAACCTGAACGGCACGGTTTTGGACGGACAAACCCTTTCCATCACACTATGAAAATGAAATTGCTCCCGCTGATTTTCGCCGCCAGCCTGGCGCTGCCCGCATTGGCTCCCGCGCAGTCGCTTTGGCATGACGACGTTTCCAAGTCGATGTGTGCCGACAAGCGCGCGACATCCGTCGGTGACATCATCACCATCATCATCTCTGAAAATACCACGGCTACGAAGAACAACGAGACAAAGACCGAGCGCTCCTCCAGCCTGACGGCCGCCATCTCGTCGTTTTTGTTCCCTGGAATCCTGGCCCAGGGTGGCAAGGTGGGCGGCACGATGCCGTCCATCGCCTACAACTCCGACCACAAGCACGACGGCAGCGGCGCGATCAATAATTCTGAGTCCATCATCGCGCATATTGCCGTGCAGGTGAAGGACGTGCTGCCAAACAAAAGCCTTGTCATCGAGGGCAAACGCGAGACCTCGTTTAGCGGCGAGAAACAGACCATTTTACTGCGCGGCATCGTCCGCGCGGAGGACGTGGCCGCCAACAACACCGTGTTGAGCTACAACGTGGCCAATGCAACGGTGGAGATCATCGGCAAGGGCAGCGTGACCGATAGCCAGAGCAAAGGCTGGTTCAACCGCATCTGGGACAAACTCAACCCGTTCTGACATGCCGCTCGTACCCCGCCAATTGAATCCGTGTTTGCGCCGCGCCTGCGCCGCGCAGCCGCTGGGATTTTCCGCCGGCGAAAAATCATCGCGGCGGGCCGTCCTGCTCCCCGGCTTTCTGAAGGCGGAAATCAAGTTTGTGAAAGTCATCCTGCCCGTTTTTATTTTTCTCGCGGCGGTCTCGGCTTTGGCCGACAACGTCCGCGTGCGCGATCTGGTGATGGTCAGCGGCGCGCGGGACAACCAACTGGTTGGCTACGGCCTCGTGGTCGGCCTCGCGGGCGATGGCGACAAGGATCAGGCCTACACCAAGCAGTCCGTGGCGAACATGCTCCAGCGCAGCGGCATTAATATTCCCGCCTCGACGATTTCCGCCAAGAACGTTGCTGTGGTCATGGTCACCGCCGACATCCCGGCGTTCGCCCGGCCCGGCGCGCGCATTGACGTGACGGTCGCCTCGATGGGCGATGCAAAATCGCTCACCGGCGGCGTGCTGTTGCAGACGCCGTTGATGGGTGCGGACAACAAAACCTACGCCGTGGCACAGGGCGCGCTGACCCTCGGCGGTTTTTCCGCCGGCGAAGGCGGTGCGGGTGGCGCGACGGTCACAAAAAATCATCCGACCACCGGCCAGATCGTGAACGGAGCGCTCGTCGAACGTGAGATTCCCACGACAATCGTGCGCGACAAGACGGTGGAGCTTTTGTTGCGCGAACCGGGCTTTACCGCCGCCGCGCTCATGGCCACGGCCATCAATACGGTTTTCACCAATTCGACGCACGCGGCGGATTCCACGTCCGTGCAGGTGCAGATGCCGGCCGGCGCGGAGGCCGACCCGGTCAGTTTCATCGCGCGGCTGGAAAATATCGAGGTCGCGGCCGACACTCCGCCGGCGCGCATCATCATCAACGAGCGCACCGGCACGATTGTGGCGACGGCGCGCATCCACATTTCAAGCTGCGCGGTGGCCTACGGCAACATCACCATCAACGTCGCCTCGACGCTGGACGTTTCGCAGCCGAACGCCTTCAGCCGCACCGGTACCACGGTCGTCACCCCGCGCACAAGCACGGAGGTCACGGAAACCAAGTCGTCCATCATCCCGCTGCCGGAACTGCCGACGGTGGAGAAAGTGGCGCAGGCGTTGAACACGCTGGGCGCGACGCCGCGCGACATGATGTCGATTTTTCAGGCGCTGAAACAGGCCGGCGCGCTGCAGGCTGAACTGATTGTGAAATGAACATTGCCGCCCTCCAATCGAACAAAGTTTCCGCCGCGGACATTGCGCCGGAAGCGCTCGCGGGCAACCAGAGTTTGTCCGAGCACCAAAAGATTGCCGAGGCGAGCCGTCAGTTTGAGGCGATGCTGCTGCGGCAGATTCTGGCCGAGACGCAGAAACCGGTCATCCAGTCCGCGTTCACGGACAACTCGACTGCCGCTGGCATTTATCAGGATCTGGCCACGAACCAGATGGCGGACAGTTTGTCCAAGTCCGGCGCGCTGGGTTTTGCCCAGGTGTTTGACCGGCAGCTCGACCGTCCCGATCCCAAACTTTCGCACCCGACCCAGACGATTTCGGCCCGGATTTCTTCCCGTCCGATTCCGGCACCATTCCATGAATAATTTGTTACCCAATTTGATCGAAGCCCTGCGCGAAGAGCTGAAGCAATACGGCGAGATGCTCGCCTTGCTCGACCAGCAGCAGGATTTTGTGATGCAGCGGCAGGCCAGCGACATCCTTTCGAGCGTCGCGAGCATCAACGCGCAGACCGGCGTGATCGCCGGCGCGCGGCGCGAACGCGAACAGCGCCAGCGCCACATCGCGCGGCTGCTGGAACTGCCGGAAGAGTCCGGCTTTGGCGCGATCACGCCGCGATTGCCGGCGGATTATCAGCCGCTTATGCACGCGCTCGTGCAGGAAAATAACGAGCTGCTCGTGCGCGTCCAGCAGCGCGCGCGGTTAAACCATCTGATGTTGAACCACGCGGTCGAGCTGATGCAGCACCTCATCAACGCGATCGTGCCCGGCGCGGGGCCAAAAACCTACGACGAATCGGGCCAGGTGCCGGCCACCACTTTGCCGCAACATTCACTCTACGAAGCCGTCGGCTGATTGAATTTATGCTCGGACTATTTGGCACATTAAACCTGGCTGCGCGCTCCATGCAGGCGCAGATGACCGGCGTCGAGGTGGCGGGCCAGAACCTCGCCAACGTCAACACCACCGGCTATTCGCGGCAGCGCGTGCAGTTGGCCACCAGCCCGGACGTCACGACCGGCATCGGGCCGGAAGGCACCGGGGTGACGGCGACCGGCATCCAGCAGGTCGTCAGCGCGCTGCTCAACTCGCAGGTGCAAAGCCAGCAGAGCACGAGCGGTTATTGGAACGGCCAGCAGAGCGCGCTGCAAAGCGCGCAGAACGGGCTGGACGAATTTCTCAACGGCTCGGCGGCGGCGGCTTCCGCAACTTCGGTCACGAGCGATTCCTCGACCGGGCTGGCCGCGCAATTGAACGGCTTGTTCAGCGCGTTTTCGGCGGTGGCGACTTCGCCGACTTCGACCACCGCGCGGCAGGCGCTGATCGGCCAGGCGCAGACGCTGGCGACGACGTTCAACAACGTCAACACGCAGTTGGGCGCTTTGAAAACGTCGTTGAATTCATCCTTGAGCGACAACGTGGATTCCGCGAACAAGCTTTTGTCCGGCATCGCGACGTTGAACCAGCAGATTTCCGCCGCCGAATTCAACGGCGGCACGGCGAACAACTTGCGCGATGAGCGCGAGCAGGACTTGGAGAATTTGTCGCAGTTGACCAACATCACCACCAGGACGGAAACCAACGGCACGGTGGATGTCAGCATCGGCGGGCAGGCGTTGGTGACGGGTTACAAAGTCTCGGACACATTGCAGACTTACGACGCCGGTGGCGGGCAAATGCTCGTGCAAACGGCGACCGGCGGCGTGCCGCTCACGCTCACCGGCGGTTCGATGCAGGGCACGATTGACGCGCGCGACGGCACGCTGGCGACGTTGCAGAAAAATGTCAACACGCTCGCCGGGACGCTGATCACGCAGGTCAATGCCATCCACGGCGGCGGCTACAGCCTGACCGGCAGCTCCGGTGCGAATTTTTTCAACGGCACGGATGCGGCCACCATCACGGTGAATGCGGCGCTGGCGGGCAATCCGAATTTGATCCAGACCTCCGGTAGCGCGACGGCGGCCGGCGACAACAGCGTGGCGTTGCAACTGGCGCAGCTCGGCTCGACCGCGCAGGGCGCGCTGGGCAACCAGACATTTAACGACAATTACGACGCCACGGTCGCTGCGCTCGGCGATTCGCTCTCGACGGCCAACACCCAGGTCGCCAACCAGACGGCGGTGGCGCAGATGCTCACGACGCAGCGCAGTTCCATCAGCGGCGTGAACGTGGACGAGGAAATGACCAATCTGCTGTCCTTTCAAAGGGCTTACGAGGCGTCCGCCAAGCTGGTGTCCACGGTGGACACGCTGATGGGTGACACTCTGGCGATGAAAACCTAGAGCTTGAAACCTTGAATCAATTATGCGCGTCACCGCCAATGCCTTTGATAGTTCGCTGACCAGCCAGTTAAATGTGCTGACGGCGCGGCAATATGCCTTGCAGAGCCAGGTCTCCAGCGGGCTGAAGGTCGCGGCCCCGTCGGACGATCCGGCGGCGATGGCGAACACGCTGGATTACCAGGCGCAAAACGCCGCGCAGACGCAATACAGCAGCAACATTTCCACGTTGCTGTCGCGGGCCGGTTCGGTTTACAACGTGCTGCAGTCGCTCCAGACGATTACGAGCCGGGCAGGGGAGATTGCCACGACGGTGGGCGGCGCCACCAACCAGCAGTCCACTTTGGACAATTACGCGAATGAGGTGAACCATTTGATCAGCCAGGTGGTCACCGCCGCCAACACCAAGGATCCTGCAACCGGACAATACTTGTTCGGTGGCACAGCCTCGACCACCGCGCCGTTCACCGCCACGACGGACGCCAGCGGCAACGTGACTGGCGTGACTTACAGCGGCAACAGCACGGTCAACCAGGCGCAGATCGGTGTCGGCATGACGGCGACGGCGGACATTCCCGGCGCCAACACCGGCAGCACTGGCGCGCACGGGCTGATCACCGACAGCCAGTCCGGCGCGGATCTGGTCAACCATCTCATCGCGCTGCGGAACAATTTGAGCTCTGGAAACACGACGGCGATCACGGCCACGGACAGCGCTAATTTGCAGAAGGACCAAAACAACGTCGCCTACCAGGTGGCCAACAACGGCGTGGTGCAAAGCCAGTTGAACGTGGCGGCGACAATCGCCACGAATCGTTCTGCATCGCTCAACACGATGATTTCCAATACGTCCAGCGCCGACCTGGTGCAGACGATGATGCAGTTGAGCCAGACGCAGACGGCGTATCAGGCCGCGCTGCAAAGCGGCGCCAAGATCATGCAGCTTTCGATTTTGAACTACATTTCATGAACCCCGAACGCGCCAATTGGATGACGGAGGAAATTTTCGCCCGGCGGCTGGCACATTTTTGCCGGGTGATGGGCGCAGCAGCGGTCAATTGCGCCGGTGCGACTGAAAAATCTGCCGGTTTTATCGTTTTTTATGGTTGCGACGAATTTATTTCACCGTGGCACGACCGTTGCTAAACAACCCTTGCGAACCAAATTGAAATGAAATGCGCCGAATCAATTGAACTGGAAACGCCCGCCGCGCCGGCGGGCCATCCCGTGCGGCTGCCGATGGGCCTGCTGGGTTTCGAGCAGATCAAGGATTACCTCCTGGTCGCCAATCCCGGTGAGGAACCGTTCGCTTGGCTGCGGGTCGAGGACAATGCCGCGCTGGCGTTTGTCGTGATTGATCCGTTCGTGGTCCTGCCGGATTATAATCCGGACATACCGCCGGCAGACGTGGAGTTTTTGGGGTTGAAAAATGCGAACGACGCGCTCCTGCTTAGCATTGTGACCGTGCATGGTACGAGCCAGGCCACGGTGAACTTGAAAGGTCCGGTGGTCATCAACCGCCACACGCACACCGCCAAACAGGTCATCATCACGAACGCCGCTCAATATTCGGTGCAACATCCGTTGCCAGTCGCGGACAATGTGGCTTAAACTTTGCCATGCTTATTCTTTCGAGAAAACCTGGCGAGAGCATCGTGATTGACGGTCACATCCGTGTGAAGGTCATGCGCCTGGAGGGCGACGTGGTGAAGCTCGGCATTGAGGCGCCCGTGACGGTGCCGGTGCACCGGCAGGAAGTTTACGAGGAAATCCAGCGGAGTAACCAGCAGGCGCTAACGAAGCAAAGTTCGCCGCTGCCCAAGCTGGCGGGCGCGGTAAAGCCGTCAACCGCGGCCAAGCCGCCGGTGTCGCCGGCGAAGAAAATGAATTTGTCAAAACCCTGACGGCGGGCACCAGGTGCCGCCGGTCGGGTGACAGAAAAATGTCAGTGATTATTGTCTTATGTTTTGTGTTTAGACATACGGCGAGACCCACTGGCTCCTTCCCCGGGCGGATCGGGTTCATCCCCGGTCCGTCCGGACATTAACCAATGATCCGTTGCCATGAGCGCCAATTTATTACTCCATTCACTCTCCAATTTTCGCGAAGTCATCCTGCCGGCGCTCGAGCTGGCCGGGGCGCGGCGCATCGTGGAAATCGGTTCTGAATACGGCACGTTCACCCAAGATCTGTTTGCCTATGCCAGCCGCGTGGATGGCCATTTCACCAGCATTGATCCCGCCCCGCAGCCGGTCGCGCTGGAATTCATCACGGCCAACCGCGGCAATCCGCACTTTCAATTCATCCAAGCCACCAGCGTCGAGGCCCTCCCAAAACTGGAGGTTGCCGACGCCTACATCATTGACGGCGACCACAATTATTTCACGGTCCGCACCGAGCTGGAATTGATCGCGAAAGCGTGCGCTGGAAAACCCGTCCTGATTTTCGAGCACGATGTCGGCTGGCCGTGCGGCCGGCGCGACACATATTACACCCCGGCAGCAATCCCTGAAAATTTTCGCCAGCCTTACTCCATGCAAGCCGGCATGACGCTCGACAACCCCGGAACCGTGGAAGGCGGATTTCGCGGCGAGGGGATTTTCGGCTGCGCCTTGCACGAGGGCGGCGCGGCCAACGGCGTGCAGACCGCCATTGAAGATGTGATCGCAGAACATCCTGAGCTTCGATTTGAAATCATCCACGCCATTTTCGGGCTGGGAATTGTTTATCCTATCAATGCGTCCTGGGCGGAAAATATTTCGGCGCACCTCCGGCCTTACACGCAGAATTCCCTGCTGGCAAAGCTCGAACGCAACCGGCTGGAACTCTACCTCAAGGTCATCGAGCTTCAAGATCGCCAAGCCGAAACCAGGTCTCCCAGGCCGGAGCCTCCACCGGCCCAAGTCAGCGCCCCGCAAATTTTTAATCAGATGCCCGACGTTGCATCGTCACAAACCAAAACGTCGAATGGAACGACATTATTCGGAAAAGGGCCGTCAGCTGGTCGGAAGTCCATGCCGCCCGCAAGGAACGGTGTGGAAGCCGAGGCGGAAGCCGAATTATCCTCGTTCGTCGAACTTGTCACCGGGCTGGTGATCACCGGGCTGGAGCAACAGCACGATGTGCCGGAACTCTGGCGGACATTTGGCCAGTTCTCCAAAGACGAGTGCGGGGCCACGCTTGAATTCGTTATCCAGCACTCCCTGACGAAAAGGCCGCAGATCAATTCACACGAGCACACAACGTTTTTGATTTTGACCGCGCTGCTTGGTCATCATGCAGGCCGGAAATCACTGGCCGAGTTGCGCGACGTAGCCGAATCCCTGTTTCTTGCCAACAGCCAGTCACCCCTCATCACCGGCCTGCATTTTCACGTCCGCCAGCTGGGTGATCCGAATAATCCCCTATACCGGCTGGAGAACCATGTGTGCCAAGTTCCATTTATGCAGCTGGACGTATTGCGCAACAGCTCGCATCTCTGCTGCGCCAGTTGGCTTCACAAATCCTCCGGAAACCTGGCAGAGCAAGATTATCGGGAAGTCTGGAATTCAGCGGCGGCGGACGAAATCCGACAATCGGTCCTGGACGGCTCATTCCGCTTTTGCAACAAAACCGCCTGCCCGCACATCTTCGGCGGAACCTTGCCCCGCAAGGATGATTTGATGAATGATCCTTGGTGGGCGGACGTCATCACCAACAAAAAGGGAATCATTGACCGCTTTCCCCAGCGCATCAACCTTGCCTATGACCGGCAGTGTAATTTGGCCTGTCCCAGTTGTCGCACTTCAGTGGTCACCACGTCCGAGGCGGAGCAAATCACGCTGGACGACATGACGAAGCGCAACCTTTACCCGTTGCTCACCACGGCCAAGGAAGTTTACGTCACCGGCTCCGGAGATCCTTTCGCCTCCAAGACCTTCCGCAAGATGCTCCAGTGGATCAGCCGCGAAACGTGTCCGGATTTGAAAGTTAGGCTGATGACCAACGGGATGCTGTTTACGGAGGCGGAATGGGCCAGGTTTCCCAACTTGAATGGGAAAATCGGCCTCGTCAAAGTCTCCATGGACGGGGCCAGCAAGGCGACTCACGAATTGCTCCGCCGCGGCTCTTGCTGGGAAACCATGATGCAGAATCTGCCGTTCATTGGCCGCCTGCTGAAAAAAGGAGAAATCAGCGCCTTTGAACTGGTCTTTATCGTCCAGCAGGAAAACTACCGGGAAATGGGCGACTTTGTGGATTTGGCCGCCCGCGTGGGGGCCAACCGCGTTTATTTCGAGCGCATCACCAACTGGGGAACTTTCACCCCGGGCCAGTATCAAGCCAAAGCGGTTTTCAATGACAGCCATCCGGAACATCAGGCCTTTTTGGAAGTCATGAAGGATGCGCGATTGCGCCGCCCAGAAGTCATCATCAACAGTTTCACCGCCTTCCTCCCGCCCGGGCCTCTGATTCCATCCGTGCCGACGGAAGGGGGTTTGCCGGAAACAAACAAAGCCATGTTGGCGTTGTAAACCCTCCAGGCACACGACGTCCATCATCCAGTCTTTGCAGCCGATTCAATCAATGAACATTAGCCCCACAACTCATTCGGAAATCGCGCCGGCGGACTGGCGGCGCGACGCGTCGCTTTGCCGCGCTGGCGAATTGCTGGACAAGCTTTCTGGCTTGCGGGCCGTCACGTTCGATTTTTTTGACACGTTGGTCTGGCGGCTCGCTGCCCGGCCGACAGACGTGTTTGTGGAAGCCGGCCAACGTCTGTGCCAGGCCGGTCTGCTGCCGGCCCATGTTTCGCCGCAGGATTACGAGGTGCTGCGTCGCCAAGCCGAAATGAAGGCCCGCACCAACCAGGCGCTCCGCGACAAATCGCGCGAGGACATCACGTTGGCCGAAATTTTCCAACCGTTGAAAACCATCGTGCCCGGAGCCGACGCGGCTGCGCAGATCGAGCTGGCCGCCGAAGGCGACTTTTGCCTGTTGAATCCGCACATGATTGAATTCGCCCGGCACGCCAAGGCGCGCGGACTTAAGGTGTTCATCATCTCGGATATTTATTTTTCCGCCGACCAGCTCTGCGCGATTCTCCGCGCCAACCATTTCGACCCGGCGTTTTTTGACGGCATTTTTACGTCTGCCGATGCGGGCGTCTGCAAATGGAGCGGAAAATTATTTTCGCAGGTCCTCAAAAAAACCGGCCTGAAGCCGGCGGAGATCCTGCACTTGGGCGACAATTTTCAGTCCGATGTCGCGGGGGCGCGCAAGGCCGGCGTGCGCGGCTGCCACTATGTTCAGGAATCGAACGAAACCCGCACCATCCTGGAGCGCGAAAAGTTTTTGCTCGGCGGCCAGTCACCGGTGGGCAGCGTCAATTCGCTGCGCCTGCTGGCCGCCCGGAATTTTCCCGGCGACGCGGATGAGGGGTTTTTTGGCCGCGCGGGGGCGCTGCTGCTCGGCCCGCTGCTCACGCGCTACGCGAGCTGGGCGTGCGAACAATTTGTCGCCGCCGGCGTTCACAAGGTTGGCGCGTTCATGCGCGAGGGCGAGCTGCTCGGCCAGTTGCTGCAACGCGAGGCGGCGGCGATGGGGCACGCGCTCGAAATCACGCCGCTTTACGCCAACCGCAAGTCCACCGACCTGGCGGCCATCGGCCGGCTGACGGCGGAAAACGTGATTGACTGGGTGAGCCGACGCCAGACCTTGAGCGTTAAGACCATCCTGGAACAGTTTGGGATCCGGGCGTCGGAACTGCGCCACCTGCCGTTTTCGCCCGATGAAAAAATCAGCTCGCACGAGCGCCTGCTCCAGTTCGCCAAAATCTTGTTCACACCCGAAATCGCGTCGCGCATCGAGGAACGAAGCGCCGCCGAACGCCGCAAGGTGATGGATTACCTCCGGCCCTGGCTGGAGGCCGGCGACCGGTTCGGCGTTTGCGACATCGGCTACAACGCCACCGCGCAGATGCAGCTCCAGCGCATTTTTGAACTGGAAGGCTGTCGCACCGCCATGACCGGCTGCTATCTGGTCACCTGCGAGGTGGCCGCGAGCCGTATGTTGGACGGGCTGGACGTGCGGCATTTTCTCGGCGCGTTCGGGCATCCGGGTTTCAATAATTTCGCATTTCTCCGGTCGCCTGCGTTCATCGAACAGGCGCTCGTGGCCGGCTGCGGCACCACGCTGGGTTATGAACGCGCCGCCGACGGCGCGGTCCGACCGGTGCTGGGCGAAATGCATTTTTCGCCGGAACTTCTGCGCCGCCAGCGCGCGTTCAAGGACGGCGTGCTGCATTACCAGGAACTCTGGCTGCACTTTCGCACGCAGAAACCCGGCCTGCTCGACGGCACGACGGATTTTTCCCGCCGCCTACTGGCCGACCTGGATTGCGGCACCGCGCCGATCCTCGCCCGGGCCGCCGCCTTCCCGACGCAAAACGAACTGGCCCGTTTCGGATCGCTGCCGCTGGACGACCAATATTTTGCCGGCGGCGTCAAAACCATTTGCGGCGCGACGGAATACGAATTGATTCGCGCCAAGGGCTACAACAGCGTGTTGGGCGATCAGGGCGTGCTCTGGCCCCAGGCCGCCAATCTGCGACTCAGCCCCAAATCCGCCGGTGATTTCTTCGACTACGCCCGGGCCATGCTGCTGTGCCAGACCGACCGCGACAATCACGGTGTCCAGCCCGTGCTCACCGTCATTTTACGGGCCGGCGATCCCGAAAAACTCCGCGCCACGCTGGGGCGGTTGATAAAAAATTCCCGCGCCGGATCCGTCTGCGAGATTTTCGTGCTGCTCAAGGAGGAAGATAAAATCAGCGCCCGCCTCGCCGCTGAATTTGACGGTGGCATCCACCGCATCAAGGTTTTCACGCGTTCCCTGTCGCAAGACGTTTGGCAGCAGCTCAACCACGCCGCCGACCGCGCCGACGCGCCGCTGCTGCTGTTGCTGGACGATTCCGCGCAACCGACCGTCGCATGGGATCAGGCGGCGCTCGCGCAGTTTCACGCCGACACCGGTGCGGTGCTGGCCACGCCGGACGCGGGCTATCTCGTGGTCCGGCGGCTGGCGCTGGTTGAGACTCTCGGCTTTGCCAGTGAAAATATTTCATCCGCCGGTGCTCACTGGCGGCTGTTGCTCGCCATGCGCGAACTCGGCTGGCAGATTCGGGCAGGCCGCGACGTCGTCACCGAGGCCCCGCCTCAAAAGGTCTCCGCTGGCGACCGAAAAAATCTCGCCCGCCATTTCTCGGATTTTGAAAAGCTGGCCGCTGAAATCGCTGCGCAATTTTCCAACGGCGCTCCGCCGCCCGTGACCGTGGATTGGATCGGCTCCTTTCTTGACCACGGTAGCCTCTCGCACGTGAACCGCGAACTCACCGGCGCGCTGGAAAATGTTTGCGGCGTCAGGCTTCAGCGCGTCGATAACGGCGCGTCGGCCTCGCCGGGCTTTGGAAATCTCGCGAGGGAAATCTCCACCATGGTTTCGGCTGACGCCGTCGTCACCGTGCGTCACGCGTGGCCGCCGAACTGGCAGCGCCCCGCCGCCGGCAAACTTGCCGTCATCCAGCCGTGGGAATTTGGTTCGCTGCCACAGGACTGGGTTCAGCGGGCGCATGACGTGGACGAATTCTGGCTGCCCTCCGAATACGTCCGCCAAGTTTACATTAAGTCCGGCGTGCCGGCGGAAAAAGTGTTCGTCGTGCCCAACGGCATTGATCCGGAAAAATTCCAGCCGTCGGCCGCGCCGCTGAAGCTCGCTACGCAAAAGAAATTCAAATTCCTTTTCGTCGGCGGCACCATCGGGCGCAAAGGCCCGGATTTGTTGCTCAAGGCGTATTTGCAAAATTTCACGGCGGCGGACGACGTGTGCCTCGTCATTAAAGATTTTGGCGGCAAAAGCGTTTATTCCGGTCAGACATTTGAAGCGCAGATCCGTGCGGCACAGGCCATCCCCAATGCGCCGGAAATCTTGTATCTCAACGTGGAATTGCCGCCCGAACAGTTGCCCGGACTTTACACCGCGTGCAACTGCCTTGTGATGCCGTATCGCGGCGAAGGCTTCGGCCTGCCCGCGCTGGAGGCGATGGCCTGCGGACTGCCGCTCATCGTCACCGCCGGCGGCTCTACGGATGATTTCGTCCGCGACGAATACGCGTGGCGCATTCCGGCGGTGAAAAAAGTATTTGGCCGGGAAGTCAGCGGCATGAAGCTGGCCGGTGATGGCTGGCTGCTTGAACCCGACCTTGCCGCGCTGGGCGAACTGATGCGGCACGCGTTTGCCAATTCCGGCGAAGCGCGCGAACGCGGCCGGCTCGCCAGCCAACACGCGCGGCAATACTGGTCGTGGCAAAATTTCGCCGCCATCGCCGCGCACCGGATTCGTGAACTCGCCGCCACCCCCGGCGTGTCAGCGACAAACCTCAAACCGGCACCGGTCGCCGCCGTCGCGCACGTCGGACGGCTGGATGAGGCGCGCGAATTGTTCGCGCAGAAAAACTTTCCGGCCGCGTGGGCCGCTGCCGTCACGGCGGTCACCAAACGGCCGTTCCATCCCGAGGCGTTGCTGCTGCTCGCGGAAATCGCGCTGGCGGCGGGCGACAGGAAAACCGCCAAGCTGTGCGCGCAACGCGCCCGCGACCTGGTTCCGGGTTGGAAGCCGGTGAAACAATTTCTGAGCAAGCCGCTCAAGGGCGACGCCAAACTGGAATGGCTTCAGCCGGAAGCGATTTCAAATCGCCTGTCCGTCTGCCTGATCGTGAAGAACGAGGAGAAGTTTCTCGCGCAGTGCTTGGCGTCCTTGCGCGGCCTCGCGGCGCAAATCATCGTCGTGGACACCGGCTCGACCGACCGCACGGTGGAGATGGCGAAGGAATTCGGCGCGGAAATTTATTCGTTCGCGTGGTGCGACGATTTCGCCGCCGCACGCAACGCCGCGCTCGAACATGCCACGGGCGACTGGATTCTGGTGCTCGACGCCGACGAGGAACTACCGTCCGCCCAGCATTCCGCGCTGCTGGCCGATCTGAAGAAATCCGACGCGCTGGCGTTCCGTTTGCCGCTCGTCAACGCCGGCCAGAACGATGGCCGGAGCTTTGTGCCGCGCCTGTTCCGCAATGCGCCGGGCGTTTATTATTTTGGCCGCGTCCACGAACAGGCTTTCCCCAGCCTGCTGCCGCATTGCCAGGCGTGGGGTTTGAAGACCGCGCTCGGCACGGCGGAAATTGTGCATCATGGCTACACCAAGGAAATGGTGCGCGACCGGAACAAGGTTGAACGCAATTTGAAATTGCTCCGGCTGGCGCTCGCGGAAAATCCGTCCGACGTGAACCTCGTCATGAATTTCGGTCTGGAACTCGTCCGCTCGGACGATCTGGCCGGCGGCGTGGAGCAATACCGCGAGGCGTTCCGACTGATGTCCGCGCAGCCGACGGACGCCGTCGTGCCCGAGTTGCGCGAGGTGCTGCTCACGCAGTTCACCAGCCAGCTTTACAAACTCCGCGCGCACGCGGAGGTGGTGGAGATTTTGAATTCGCCGCTCGCCCGCCAAGGTGGCTTGACGGCGTCGCTGCATCTGGCTTTGGGCCTGGCGCATTTTGAACTGAAGCAGTTCAGTGAGGCTGCTGATCAAATGCGCCAGTGCCTGGTCAAACGCAAACAAGCTGCGCTTTCACCGATCAACACGGACATCCACACCGCCGCCCCGCAGCATTGCCTCGCCTTGAGCCTGGCGAAACTCGGCGACGCGGCCGGCGCGGAAAAAGCCTTTCAAGCGGCGCTCGTGGAACCGGACGGTGCGGAAGCCGCGAAGCTCGACTTCGCAAAATTTCTTTCTTCGCAAAACCGGTTTTTGGATGCGCTGCACCAGTTGCATGAGATCGTCGCGCACCATCCGCACCAGGCTGCGGCTTGGCGGCTGGGCGGGGAAATTGCGCTGGCTCGCGCGGAACTGCTGGAGTTCGCGCGTGACTGGACGGGCGAGGCGGTTGGTGCACTGCCGGAAAACCCCGATCTGGCCGTTCAGCGCGCCGAGGCGTTGCTGTTGAACGGCGAACCGGCGGCGGCGCTGGCGCTTTGGGAAGAAATCTGGAATCGCGACCGCTCAGCCCGGACGCTGGCGGCACTGATTTTGTGCGAAACGGCGGAAGCGCCGACGACGCACGCGCCGGAAGAGGGCGCGGATGAACTGGCCGCCAGCCGCGCGTTCATTGAATGGTATCAAAAGCTGCTGGCCGTGCGGTCGCTGGTGCTGATCGCGCGGGTCAACGAGCAGTTGGAAAAACTGGCGCGTGCACTGCCGACGGCGGCGCAGATGCTGGAATCGGCGCTGACCGAGTCGGAAACGGCGGCGGAAGTCTAAGTTCATTTTGATTTAACCCAAACTCCGGAACTGGCCGGCGGGTAGCGGCGACGCCTCGTCGCAGCCACCGTACGGCGACGAGGCGTTGCCGCTACTTTGGGCTGACCGCTTCGGAGTTCGGCTTCAATTTTTTCAAAATCAAGGCGGCGGGTTCGTAGCCGGCCCGGGCGGCGAATTCAAAGCAGATCTTCGCGCCGGCGTCATTGCCGAACACATGATAAAACAGGCCGAGGTTGTAGTTTGCCAGAAATGTGCCGGCACCGTGAACGCTTTTGTAGCGGTCCGTTTCGCCGAGCGCGAGGCAGCGCTGGAAACTCTGCTCGACCTGCGGCACTGCGGCGAGGTGTTTCGCCGTGTCGCTGCGGATGAGGTTCATGTAGAACAGGCCGCGTGCGAGGTGGAAATCCGGAAAATCGGCAAGCCTGGTTTCAGACTGCCGGATCGCTTCCAAGCCGGCGTCGAATTGCTTCAACGCCATCGCCGCGTAAATCAAATCCACCACGACGTTCGGCGCAAACGGGTCGGCGGGCTGCTGGCGCGCGAACGCCTGTTGCAGGCACGGAAACGCATTTTCCGGCTGGTCGAGCGAGGTGTATTCGAGGGCGAGTTGGTGGAGCAGGTAGGCGTTGTCCGGCTCGCACTCCAGCGCCGCGCGGAGCAACTTCACGTTGCGGTCGGTCTTGTGGGTTTCGAGATAGCCGTCGTGCCACAATTCGCCGCGCAGGTTGACGCGTGGCAGCGGCGAAATGATCTGCTCGTGGATTTTTCCCTCGAACCGGGCGCCGCGCGGGAATAGTCGTGAGACAAAACTTTGAGAACGTAGAGTCTGGCCGTGGCGCCGGAAGTCGCTCACGATTTTCAGCCGGCCAACCTGCGGCGCACCTTGAATGAAATCTTTTATCTCCTCCGCGAGTGGTTCGCTGACGGTTTCATCCGCGTCCAGAACGAGGATCCAGTCGCCGGTGGTTTGGTCGAGTGCAAAATTTCTGGCTGCCGAAAAATCGTCGCACCAGTCAAAATGAAACAGCTTCGCGCTGTGTTCATTGGCGATTTCCACGGTGCGGTCGGTCGAGCCGGTGTCCACGACGACGATTTCACCGGCGATTTTTTGCGCGCTGGCGAGGCAGCGCGCGAGGCAGCGCGCCTCGTTTTTGACGATCATCGCCAGGGACAGTTTTTTCATCGGCGGACAGCCGCTCACTTGGCGGCGAGCGTTTTCATGACCAACTCCGAGGCCGCGTGGATGTCGTAGGGCTTGGCGAGCATGGTGGCATTGCAGCTTTCGACGCGGGCGCGGGTGGCGTCGTCCAGATAGCCGGAGGCCAGGATGAATTTGGTCTCGGGCCAGCGCGCGGCGACTTTTTCCATCAGCTCCACGCCGTTCATGCCGGGCATATTGTAATCCGTGAAGAGAATGTCCACCGGCGCGGCGGAATCCTCCAAAATCCTGAGCGCCTGCGATCCGCTGCTGGCGACCAGCACGGTCAGGCCGGTCATCTGCAGGAAAGTCCGCGCGAGGTCGCGCAGCAGGTCCACGTCGTCCACGACGAGCACGCGGCCGGAGCCTTGCACGAGCGGCGCATGATTGGGCGTGGCGACGGGCGTGCTGCGCTCCTGCACGAGCGGCAGGTATAGATGAAATGTCGTGCCTTTGCCGAGGACACTCTCGACCTCGATGAAGCCGCCGGCCTCGCGCGCGACGCGCTGGACGATGGGCAGGCCAAGGCCGGTGCCCTTGCCGTTTTCCTTGCTTGTGAAGAACGGTTGGAAAATTTTCGGCAGCATTTCTGGCGCGATGCCGCAGCCGGTGTCGGCCACGCTGCAACGCGCAAAGACTGCGCCGGGCGGGAGGCTATGCCGCACGACGAGTTCGGGGGCAGGCTCCAAAATCGTGTTCGTCAACGTCAGTTTTCCGCCGTCGGGCATGGCGTCCTGTGCGTTGACGCACAGGTTGAGCAGGGCCTGGTTGGCGCGGGTCGAATCCATCTTCACGTTGACGGGCTGGGCCGCCGGCCGCAATTTCACGGTAACGTTGCTGCGCAGGTTGCGGCGGGCGAGCTGTGAGGTTTCCTTGATGACCTGGTTAAGGTCGAGCACGGTGTGCTTGTCGTCCGACACGCGGCTGAAGTTGAGCAACTGGCGCGTGATGTCGGCTGCGCGCGCTGCGGCTAGGTCGATTTTTTCTAGGCCTAGATGCAGCGGTGAGCCGGCCTCCGTTTCCAGCAGGATCAAACCGGTATGACCGCGGATGGCCTGTAGTAGATTATTGAAATCATGCGCGACCCCGGCGGCGAGCGTGCCGATGATCTCCATTTTTTGCGCCTGGAAAAGCTGGTTCTGCAGTTCGTGGTATTGCGTCTGGTCGGCGATGTTGCAGATGAGGCCGCGGATGCCCGGCCCGTCAATCCACGGGGATATCCGCATCAGCCAGTGGCGTCCGTCCGGCGCGTGAAAGTGATTTTCCTGAGGCTTGCCGGTGGCGATGACCTCCTCGAAGGCGAGGCGCAGTTCGCCGCGCCGCGTGACGCACGGCACATGGTCGAGCAGCGGTCGGCCCACGGCGGGCTCGCCGCCGAACTGGAGGCCGGCGTGCTGCGCGGGCAGGTGCCGCCAGCCGGCGTTGGTATGCGTGAGGCGGAATTCGCAGTCGAGGCTGTAAATCGCGCCGTCGAGCGAATGTAAAATGCTGTGGACAAAATCGCGCTCGGCGCGCAGCGCGCCCTGCAGCTGGCGGCGGACGGTGATGTCGCGTTCGCAGGCGACGTAGCCCATGAACCGGCCGGCGATGTCGGTGATGGGCGAGACGGTGCATTCGACATGGTAGGTTTCCCCGTTGCGGCGCTGGTTGACCAGCTCGCCGATCCACTCCCGGCCCTCGCTGACGAGGTCGCGGTAGGCGCGGACTTTTTCCAGCTCGGCGGGCGCGCGCAAAAATTCATCATCGCGGCCGAGCACTTCCTCGAGGCAGTAGCCGGTGGCGGATTGGAAGGCGGGGTTGACGTAGGTGATGCGCAGTTCGGCGTCGGTCACGAGGAACAGGTCCGGCGTGGCGTCCACGGCCGTGACCAACCGCTGCACATGGGCTTCCAGCCGCAGTCGGCGGTTGGCGTCTTTGAACGTCACGAGTCCGTGATCGTGGTCCAGCGGGATGACCTCCAGATCCATCAGCGCAAAGGGCACATCCTCGCCGTGGGTCATGACGGAATGAAGCATGTCCGGGCCGGCCTTTTCCTTTTGCAAAAATCGGCCGAGCTTGTGTTTCGCTGATCCGGTGATCAGGCTGAAGATGGAAAGCGCGCCCTCGTGCGTCCGGGGATCGAGCTTGAACCGGACGGCGGCCTTGGGGTTGATGTGTCGCACCGTGCCGTCTTTGTTGCAGACGATCTGCGCGTCTTCGGAGGCGTTGAAGAAATTCAACCACCATTGGCTGGCAGGTGTCCGATCGGTCAAGGTTTCTAACATCGGCAACTCGTTCATGGTCGTTGGCGCTGCCAACAAGGGATTCATCGGCCAAATTTGCCCAGGGTTTAGTTTTTTTACTGTGGAAATCAACCGCGAAGGGAAAAATTGTCCGCCGTCCGAAAATCGTTTTCAGGAAAACGATTGCCGTGCCGGCGCGTGGGCGAAACCATACGAACGCCGGAGCCGCTTCAATTTGATTTTGGCCTCGTTGAGCTGTTGGATTTTGAGGCGGGCCGCCTCGCGGAGAGATTGGAGCAGCGTCTGGTTGCGGCGCTCCAGTTCAATCAGCCGGCGGAGCGTGTCGTCGAATGTCTGTTGCCGGGCCGCGCCGTCGCCGTTGGGCCGCGCCCACTCGGCGCGCACGGTGAGCAGGAGCGCGGTGATGCGTTCGCGCAAAAGTTGAAGGGCGTTTTGGCAGGCGGAGCAGAGTCCCCAGTTCCGGGTGCGGATGGCTTCGCCCTCGGCTTCCGCCAGCCGCCGCCATTCGCGGCAGGCTTCAAATAAATCGCGCTCAGCATTCAATTGGTCTGCCATTCGAGGTGGGCCTGGGCTTCCGGTTGGGCCTGGCCCTGATTGGCCAGCATGGTGGCCCATGCATCGCGCAGTTCCTTGAGCTGGCCGATGACTTCATCCACGCCGGTGCGACGTTTTTTGAGGTTGCTCTCCAGCAGCCGGCCCTCCATGTAGCTGTATAGATTCCGGAGCGTTTGGGCGAGCTGGCCGCCGGCCTCGGTGTTCAAGCAGACATTCAGTTCGCGGACGATGTCTAGCGCGCGATGCAGGTTGTTGTTGATTGTCAGGTTCCGTTCGCCGGGATCGGTGTTGTCAAACCCGGTGAGGGCGCGTTCCAGAAATCGGATTCCACCGTCGTAAAGCATCAGGACCAACTGGCCGGGCGGGGCGGTCTGTGTGGCGACCTGGCGATAGGCTTTCCAAGGGTTGCGGGCAGAGGTGGTCATGGTGTCAACGGTTGATGTGCTTGGCCAGCAGGCCGGCCATACGGTTGAGGACTTCGTCGGACGGATAGCTGGCATCGGCCACCAAGGCGCTGGCCTGCGCGACCTTTTCCGGTCGGATCTGGGGGGCATCCTTGAGGGATTGTTCCAGGGAATTGGTGCGCTCGAACGACATGGTGTTATCCGCTTTGGCGGTGGATGTATCCCGGCGAACGGCCGGCTGGCTGTAGCCGGTGATTGGGCTGCGACCGGGATGAAAATCAACTTCCATAAATTTTTTTCGGTCTGACAAGCAATTTGGCTTTCACGTTCTTAATAACCTGCTATCGGCATGGGCCGCACAAACTTTAGGTGTTTTTTATCTGGGTGGCAGGGTGCCAAACATTTCCGCCGCCGTGTAGCGGCCGAACTGCCGGGGCGAATTCGCCGACTGCCAGCGGCTTTCGTCCGTCGCCGTCGCCGGGTCGCGTTGCCGCATGAATTTGACGGCGTTCCGCGCCACGCCCGGCTGGCCGGCGTCAAACACCATGTCCGCCGCCCAGATGATTTTTTGCGTGTTCGCATCCGCCAGCTTCAGTCGCCAGCCGACGGCCAACGGCGCGTAGGCGTGATAAGCCGTCAATTCGCAGAACAACACGGCGTCGCAGCCGTATTCACGCCGGAGCGAATCGAAGAACCCCCTCGGCAACGGCTCGGTTCCCGTCCAGGCCGCGCGCCCCGATCTCGCGCGCAGATTTTCGGGCCGGACGGAAACTACTTCAAATTTTTCCGTCCGCACCAGTTCGTCGAACAGAATCGGCTGTAGTGCCGCGCAGCCATCCGGCAGATCCGCGTCCGGTCTTTCCGCTGCCAGCGGCAGCACAGCGACGCGCCGAAGATTCGGCGGCAACGCCGAGGGCCGGGCGAAGACGTTGGCCGGCTGCGAATCCGCCGCTTGGATGACGCTGCCGAACAGCAAGCCCGCCGCCAGCCAGCCGAACAGCCCTACGAAACGGCCCGGCCGGTTTCGGTTGGCGTTTCGGTTGGCGGCAGGGCGGTGCATGATTAAAGCGTCCCGTTGGTGACGGACTGGGTCAAGTAGGTCAGCACTTGGTTCGACTTGGACTGGGCGGTTTCCATGTTCTGAAATTCCGTCGTCCAGAAATTGCTGTCGGCGGTGATGGTTTTTTCCAGATTCGCAATCTGCGTGTCAATCGCCTGGCTTTGCGTGGTGAGCGCGGCTTGGTGGCTGGCGATCGTGCCGGAATCGCCCAGGGTGTTCGTCAGATAGGTGTCCAATTTGGTGGCCCAGCCGTTGGTGGCATCGGAGAAAAAGGATTTCACCTGCGTCAGATTGTTGGCCAGCACCGTGCCCAGGGCGGCGGTGTCCAGCGTGACCGTGTTGTCATGGCCGTTGGACGTGACGCCCATGTTGGCCAGTTGGCTGAACGTTGCAGACAGGCCGGAAATGGACACCGGCGAAAAACCGGCGGAACGCAGGTTGGTGGCGATGTCGGCGGCATTCATGTCGCCGGTGAGGAGGCCGGCGGTGACCTTGTTGCTGGCGTCAGTCGAGCTGGCCGACTGCGTTGTGATGTAGGACTGCACGTTGTTGTAGTCGTTCACGAAACTTTGCAGGGCTGAGGTGACGGCGCTGGTGTCGCTGCCCACGGTGACGCTGACGTCGCCGGTTTTCAACGCCGTGAGCGAAAGCCCGTTGATGGTGGAGCTGTCACCGTTGATGGTGTTGGACTGGCTCTGCAACACCTGCGAGTTGCCGTTGACGGTGTAAAGCAGGTTTTGGCCGGCGGTGAACGTGCCGCCGGCGGCTAGGCCGGTGGCCGCGAGAAGATTTCCCGTGACGTCCTGCAGTGAAATACCGACATTGCCGGTGGTTTTGTTTTGGAGCAGGAATCGGTTGTTCAGTGAGTCGTAATTGGCGTCCACGCCGGCGGTGGAACCGTTTATGCGGTCCAACACGTCTTGCAACGAATCGGTGCTGGAATTGTAATTGATGGTGACGCCGTTGAGGGTGAACGCGCCGTTGCCGCTGCCGCCGTCGGAAACAGCCGTGGTCAAGCCGGCATTGGCCAGGGTGGCGGTCAGCTTGGCGTGGCCGAGCGCGCCGGTGCTGGCGATACTGCCGGAGTTGTTGTTGTAAAGCTGGGCGACTTGGAGAAAATTGCTCGTGTCCGCCGCGCTGCCGAGTGAGATGGCGCTGGCGCTGGCCAGCTTGATCCCATCCTTGGTGGAATCGTAACTGGCGGTGACGGTGTTGTTCGTCGCCGCCGCAATGTTGTCAAACACCTGCTGGAGCGAATCGCTGGCGGAAATGGTCACCTGCGCGCCGTTGACCGTGAACGTGCCGGCGGTGATCGGCGTGGAAAACCCGGCGGTGCCAATGGTGACATCGGCGGGAACGCCATCGGGCACCAGCTTCTGGCTGATGTTGGCGGCACCACTGATCTTGGCGGCGGTGGCTAGTTGAGAAATGCTAAAAGTGAAGGTGCCGGTGGTGGCGCCGCTGTCCGTGCTCACGGTGGCCACGGTGGCGTCGGAGGTCGTGGCGTTGCGGTTGGTGAAAAGGGTGGGGTCTTTGAGTTTTTTAATGTCCGCCTGAAGATTGTTCAGGTAGCTCTTGATGGTGCCGAAGGCGTTGTTCTTCTGGTAGATGGTGCTTTGGCTGGCTTTCCATTGCGTCTCGGGCGAGCGCTCGGCGGCCGCCAGTTGGGAGACAATGCTTTTCCAATCCACGCCTGAGGCCAGGCCGGATACCGACAGATCTACGCCGCTGCTGCTTGCCATAATTTTTCTTTCTATTCAGTTTTTATCCGTCCGTTTTCACCGCCAGCAGCCGGTTGGACCTCCGCCACGTTTAGACCCGGACGGCGCGCACGCCGTCCGGGTTTGTTTTCACGTTGGTAGACGCGGTTTTTTAGCCGATCAGCTTCAAAACCGACTGCGGCATCGCGTTCGCCTGCGCCAGCATGGCCGTGCCCGATTGGACAAGGATGTTTTGCTTGGCGTAGTTGGTGCTTTCCGTTGCGACATCAACATCCGTGATGCGACTTTTAGCAGCCGCCAGGTTGTTGTTCAACGAATTGAGCTGGGCGCTGTAATAGCCGAGGCTCTCTTCATTGGAACCAATGTTCGCACGGTCCTTGGCGAGCTGGTCAATGGCCCCCTTGATGTTCGTCAAGGCCGTCTTGGCATTGGCCGCCGTGTCGATTGTGCTGGTGGTGCCGTCCGTCACGTTCGTGTAGCTAGCGGCCCCGAGGTTGACGCCGAGGTTGCTGAACGTGTTGGCATCGCTGTCGCTGGTGACGTTGAGCGTGGCCCCGTTGAACAGGCTGACGCCGTTGAAGTCCTTCTTGGCGACATCGGCGACGTAGGAACCCAGAGTCGAAAACTCCTGGTTATACAACGCCCGGTCGGCGGTGGACTTCGTGACGTCCTGCGCACTGACGGACAGTTCGCTCATGCGGCTCAACGCGTCGTTGACCTTCTGCAAGTAACCGTCCTGCGTCTGGTTGAACGAGATGGCGTTGCCCACGTTGTTGTTCGCGGCATTGTTACGTGCCATTTGGGCGTCCAGCTTCATCGAGACAGCAAGACCCGCACTGTCATCCGCCGGCGAAACGATCTTCGATCCGGAGGATAGGCGTGCGAGCGACTGGCTCAACCGAGCGCTGGATTCTCCCAACAGTTGTGAGGCTGCGAGTGATGATGTGTTTGTGTTTATGACCATAACTGACTCCTTCCATGAGTCACCCCTTGCGGGGCTTTACTGTTTACACGGCATCCCTGCCGTGGGGCGGGCCATTATAAAGGCGCCCACCCGGTTTTCCTTCCGGCAGTTTGCGGCCGCCGGGCGCCGTTCCACCTTCAAGTATCGGCGTTTGGCGCAGACACTTAAGGAGTGAAAGTTTTCGGGAGCGATTCCCGCCCGTCTGCCGTCCGTCCGCCGGTGTGTTTAGACCGGTTGGACGTGGCGTGTGAACAGGCAAAGGGACAGCTACGAACCGCCACCGCGCCACCCTGCCCAAGTGCCGACGGAAAACTACAGGCCCGGAGCGGATGCGATCCGGGGCAACCGTGTTTGTCTCCCGGCTGAATTTTCCGGCGACGACTGTGGGCGTGGTTTTCATTTTGGCGGTGGCGTTTGAAATTGGCGTTGGTGGCGGTTCGCGCTGTTTTGGCATCTGGCTCCTTCCCCGGTGCGGACTTTTTTTGTCCTTGGCGGGAGCCCGGACGGCTTTTGTGCGCCGTCCGGGTCCGCTTACCTGGCGGGAAGCTGGGAATTAACCCAAGAGCTTGAGGACCGATTGCGGCAGGGAGTTTGCCTGCGCCAACATCGCCGTGCCGGATTGGACGAGGATGTTGTATTTCGCGTAGTTGGTGCTCTCCTGCGCCACGTCCACATCGGTGATGCGGCTGTTGGCGGCCGAGAGGTTGTTCTTCAACGAATTGAGCTGATCGTTGTAATACGTCAGGCTTTCGATGTTGGAACCAATGTTCGCGCGGTCGGAGGCCAG
>CAYUGC010000018.1:24523-28451 GCA_964444085.1 uncultured Bifidobacteriaceae bacterium
TGTAATACGTCAGGCTTTCGATGTTGGAACCAATGTTCGCGCGGTCGGAGGCCAGCTGGCTGATGGCGGCTTTCACGTCGGTCAAGGCGGTGGTGGCGCCGCTAAGCGAGGTGATGTCGTCCGCCGCCGCCGCACTGTAGGTTGTGCTGCTCAGGTCAATGCCGACCATGCCGAAGGTGTTGGCTTCGCTGTCGGTCGTGACGTTAAGCGTGGCTCCGTTGAACAGGCTGACGCCGTTGAAGTCCTTGGTGCCCACGTTGCTGACGTAGCTGCCGAGGGCGTGGAACTCCTGCTGATACAACGCGCGGTCGCCGGTCGTCTTGGTGACGTCCTGGGCGAGCACGGCCAGTTCGCTCATGCGGCTGAACGCGTCGTTGACCTTCGAGACGTAACCGTCCTGGGTCTGGCTGAACGAGATGGCGTTGCCGACATTGTTCGACGCCCCGTCAATGCGGGACATCTGGGCGTTTAACTTCATTGAGACGGCCAAGCCTGCACTGTCGTCTGCCGGCGAAGTGATCTTCGATCCGGATGACAACCGTGCCAGTGACTGGCTCAACTTGGTGGAGGATTGCATGAGCAGTGTAGCACTGCCCTGCGCCGATAGGTTTGTATTGATGACCATAACTAACTCTTTCCGTGAGTCGCCCCGTGAGGGGCATTTGATTTGCGCAACATCCATGTCGCGGGTGCTTCAATTGAAGGGCGAAACACCGTTTTCCCTGCCGGCTTTTTTGGCTGCCGGCCGCCAGTCTTGCGACAGTCTCTTCATCGGAAGGTTCCCACAACACTTGAGACGTTTTTTTATTCCCGGAGTTTTTTTTTGCCTCTGCGCAATTTTTCCGCCACAGTTTTCCCGCTCCAACAAGCCTGTGGAAATTCCCATCCAGAAAACATTGAATCCAGACGCCGCCGGATTTCCCACGGTCGGCGCGGAATCACCAGCCCAGCCGCTGGACGCGTTGCTGGCCCGCCTGCCCGGCCTGGTTTATCGCTGCCGCTACGACCTGGTCCGCACGGTGGAATTCGCCAGCGCCGGCAGTCACGCGTTGCTGGGTTTCGCGCCGTCGGAATTGATTCGTGACGGTCTCGGTTTGGTCAGCTTCATTTGCCCGCAGGATCGGGAACGCGTCCAGCGCGAAATTGCGGAAGCGCTTGCGCTGCGCGACACGTTCACCTGTGAATACCACCTGAACCACGCTGGCAACCGTCGCCGTATCCCGGTTTTGGAACAGGGCCGCGCCGTGCGGGACAGCCGGGGACAGGTCATCGCCCTGGAAGGTCACGTCGGCGATTTGGCCGGATGTGCGCGGCCCCGGCGGGATTTCCAGCTTCAACAGGCTTGGGGCTTTCAGTCCATCAACCTGCTCGCCAAAGGCGTCGCCCACGATTTCAACAATGCTCTCGCCGGCATCGTCACAGGCGCGGGGTTGATCAAAATGGAAATGGCTGCCAATCCGGAGCAACCCGTCGGCGACATCCTTGAGCAGATTTTCGACAGCAATGGTCGCGCGCAGAAAATGATCCGTCAGTTGGTGGAATTCAGCCAGCGCCAGCCGGCGGAACGCACTTTGATCCTGCTGCCGCCGGTTGTTGAAGCATCGTTGCAGGCGCTTCGCTCCGTCATTCCCGCCACGATTGAGATCACCCACATCATCGAACCGGAATGTCCCGCCATCCTCGCCGATCCGGCGCAGATACAGCAGGTGGTCATGAACCTCTGCACGCACGCCGGGCGTTCGCTGGCCGGACACAAAAATGGGCGGATTCAAGTGCGGTTGGACACCTGCGACGTGGGCACGGACCTGGCGGCGGCGCAGCCCGGCTTGCGTGCCGGCCCGCATGTGCGGCTGGCCGTCAGCAACAATAGCGCTCAGGTTAGCCAGGCCGTGCTGGGCCGGATGTTCGAGCCGTTCGCCTGCAAACAAGCTGACGGCCACAACAGCGGATTGGAACTGTTTGCCGCGCGGGAAATCGCCCACGCGCACGAGGGTGCGGTTACGGTGGACATGGTGCCGGGTGATGGCTTTGTGTTTCATTTTTATTTCCCCATTCCGGATTCCCTGTAAACAGTGATTGTTTGATGGCAGAAGCAGGCTGCTTCTGCCGTCGTATTGTCTCCCCCAATCATTCCATGATGTATTGGCCGAAACACGTCATTTTGTCAGGCCGCGCAGAAAATACAGGTCGGTCAACTGGCGCGAGCAATGCGTGTCCGGCATTTTTTCGGATGCCGTCTGTCCTTCATCCTGAAAGTCATGGGATGGGCCACCGCGCCACCGTCCGTATTCGTCCTGGAAATGTATTTCGTTGACGAGCTGAGGCTTTAGCGTTTCGGCCTCGAAATCAATTTAAGTTCCCTCATCGGATGACCGAATATTGCATTATCGAATGAAATATTCTTGCCCCGTTTTCCCGTGCCATCTGCGAGCCGCTTCCGGGCGCGGGCGCAGGGCGGGGTGGTGTTGATACCCGATTTTTCAAATCTATGGCCATCCAACAATTAGAAACTACCGCCGACCGGCAGCAGGCCGGCAAATATCTCACCTTCACCCTGCACGAGGAGTCCTACGGCATTGATGTGCTGAAGGTGCGGGAGATCATCCGGCTGACCACCATCACGGTGGTGCCGCAGATGCCGGCCTATGTGCGCGGGGTGATCAACCTGCGCGGCAAAATCATCCCGGTCATGGATCTGCGTTTGAAGTTTGGTTTTGCCGAGGCCGCCAGCACCGACCAGACCTGCATCATTGTGGTGCAGGTGAAGTTGCCGGACGGCAAGTCTGTGCCAATGGGGCTTGTGGTGGACGGAGTGGAAGAGGTGGCCAACATCGCTGGCGCGGACATCGAGGAGACGCCGGACTTCGGCGGACAGATTTGCACGGATTACATCGTCGGCATGGCTAAAATCAAGGGCGCGGTCAAGGCGCTCCTTGATATTGATGGCGTGGTGGGGGCCGACGCGTTGCAGCACCTCAAAAACCTTGCGGCCAGGGCTGAATAGGAATTTTCTAAGCCAAAACGAAGTTCAACAACCTGTAAAAAAATATGAAAAACTGGACCATTGGAAAACGCATCCTATGCGGCTTTGCCGCCGTGCTGTTCATTCTCGCCGCGCTGGGCATCTTTGCCCGCCTCCGCTTGGGGGTCATTCAACAAGAAGCCGGGGGCATCAACGACAATGTTCCCGCCTTGGAAGCTGTGGCGGGGCTGATGGAGGGTGCCAAAGACAATGTTACTCTCGTTTACAAACATATCTACAGTTCGTCCCCGGAGGATATGGATAAATTGGAGGCGCAACTGAAGGCTCAAGGCGAAGCAAACGCCAAGTTGCTTGATGAATACGAGCAGAAGGGATCTTCCAAGGATCTGCTCGCTCAAGTGAAAAGCTGCCGGGAAGACTATCGGAAACTCCGTGGCGAAATCCTCGCGGCCAGCCGCGCCGCCACCAATGCCGAAGCCTCGGCGAAACTTTATCTTCGCGCGCGCACCGAACTGGATCCGCTGATTACGCGCTATTCCGATGCGATGGACAAGCTCTGGGAGGCGGAGCGGAAGGATGCGGAAGCGTCTAGTGCCACGATTCTGGCGGAGACAAGCCGCACCAACTTGTGGATGACGATCGGGCTTGGCCTCGCCTTGGTGCTGGGCATCGGATTGTCGTTCGTCATCACTCGTGGCATTGGCACCGTGCTGCGCCGTGTGAGCGTCTCGCTGAGCGACGGCTCGCAACAAGTGGCTGTTGCCTCCGGCCAGGTTTCCGCCTCCAGCCAATCGCTGGCTGAGGGCGCGAGTGAACAGGCCGCGTCCATTGAGGAAACCAGTTCGTCGCTGGAAGAGATGTCGAGCATGACCAAGCGTAACACCGAGAATGCCCAGAAAGCCAACGACCTCGCCAAACAGGCCCGCACCGCCGCCGACAAGGGTG
>CAYUGC010000019.1:0-27971 GCA_964444085.1 uncultured Bifidobacteriaceae bacterium
GGTGGACGTAATCCTCGACGTGCATCGGAAAATCGTAGTTCACGACGTGCGAAATCCCGTCCACATCAATGCCGCGTGCGGCGATGTCCGTGGCGACCAACACGCGCACGGCACCGGACTTGAAATCTTGCAGCGCGCGCAAACGCTGGTTCTGCGAACGATTGGAGTGGAGCGTGGCGGTCTTGATGCCCGCCTGTTCCAACTGGCGCGCGAGCCGATCGGCGGCGTGTTTCATGCGCGAAAAAATCAGCACCATGTCCATGTTGGGTTCCTTCAACAGATGGACGAGCAGCGCCGTCTTGAGATGCCTCGGCACTTCATAGACGAGTTGCGTGACGGTTTCGGCGGGATTGGCGCGACGACCGATCTGGATGATTTTCGGCGCGTGCTGAAATTCATGCGTGAGCGATTCAATCTCCTTCGAGAGCGTCGCGGAGAACATCAGCGTCTGACGTTGCTTCGGAAGCTGGCGGACGATCTGGCGGATGGACGGAAGAAAACCCATGTCGAGCATACGGTCGGCTTCGTCGAGGACAAGAAATTGCAGGCCGGAAAAATCACCATTGCGCCGTCCGAGCAAATCGAGCAAGCGTCCGGGACACGCGACCACAATGTCAGTTGCGGAACGCAACGCGCGGATTTGCGGCTGTTCACCCACGCCGCCGAAAACCGTGGCGATGGTGAGCGGAAGATGCTTGGCGTAGGCGCGGATGTTTTCCTCAATCTGCACGACGAGTTCGCGCGTGGGCGCAAGGATGAGGACACGCGTGCGGCGGTTCGGCCCGGCGGCAGCCTGCGCGGCGGCGAGCTTCGTGAGCATCGGCAACGTGAACGCGGCGGTCTTGCCCGTGCCCGTCTGCGCAATGCCGATGAGGTCGTGACCCGCGATGATTGGCGGAATGGCGGCGGACTGAATCGGCGTCGGCTCGGTGTAACCGGCTTCCGTGACGGCCCGCAAGATTTTGGCATCAAGGCCAAGACTACTGAATGACATAAAGCTGCATCATAACAGATGCGGAGGCGATAGCAGCAATTAACTTGGCCGTGGCGTGCCGCCGAAAAATCGCCTAACTTCGCCGCGTTGAAATCCGTCCTGCCAGACCATTACGCCACGCTCGGCCTGCACCGGCGCTGCACCACCGCGCAGATCCGCGCCGCCTATCGCACGCTCGCCAAACAGCATCATCCCGATGTGAACGGCGGCACGCGCGAGGCGCAGTCCCGGACGCAGGAATTGAACGCGGCGCATGAAATTTTGAGCGACCCCGCGCGCCGCGCGGACTACGACGCGGAACTGGCGGCACCGGAAAAATCCGCCGCGCCGCCGCGCCGCGGAAATTTGTCCGGCAACCTCACGCAGGAAGTTCATCTGCGCCTCGAAGATTTTCTGCGCGGGGCAAACCTCACCGTCCGCGTGAACGACCCGGCCAACCCGCACGGCCCCGAGACCTACGAACTGCGCGTGCCGCCGGCGACCGCGCCCGGCACGCGCTTCAAGATTCCGCGCGGCGAACCATTCGCGCGCGGCAGCGTCACGGTGCGGGTGAAGGCGGGACCGGATTTCCGCTTCAAAACGCGCGGCGCGGATTTGCGCTGCGACCTGAAGATCAAACCCGAACGCGCCGCGCAGGGCGGCACGGAAATGCTGCGCGGCCTCACCGGCACCATGGTGCGCGTGACCATCCCGCGCGGCGTGGGCCGGGGCGAAATTCTCCGCGTGGCGAACGAAGGTTTGCCCAAGCCGCGCGGCGGGCGCGGCGACCTGCTGGTGCGCGTGCTTTACCAACCGGAAATCCGCATCACGCGCCAGCGCGGCTAGCTTTTCCGCCGGGGCGATGACACGGAAAAAAATTACAAGCAGTATTTACAAGCGGCTTTGACCGGCGCATGATGCCGTTGCCGGCGGGGAAACTTTCATCCCGCCAAACAGTCAACTCGGTCAACCAAAAGTTAAAACATCATGGCTACCAAATCCAAAGCGAAGAAACCCGCCGCCAAGAAACCCGCGCCGAAAAAGAAGGCCGCCGGCAAAAAGAAATAGTCCGGCCCGCCGGTCATCTCTCTTGAATTAAAACGCAAGAGAGATGAATTTCTTTTCTTCCCCCGGCAATTTTCCCGCACCAGATAAATCGCGGCGCTGGAAAATGATCACGGTTGCCCTTCGCGGCCGGCGCGTTTTTCTTCGTCATCTTCGGTCCCGGTTTTGAAGTCACCGGACAAATTCGCCGGTCACTGGCAGTCTTGATGCGTTGCCGGACCCTCGATCGCCGCCCAAAACAAACGGCGTTTAACATTGCTATGTCCCCGGCACACGCTGAAGCTGGAGCATGAGCAATAGCCTCCAACAACACGGGATCAAAGAAATCTACAAGCAACTCCGCCTCGCGATGAAGAACAGCGGCCTGGAAACCATCGAGGTGCAGGTCACCCGCCGGGCGGGAAAATTCAAATACGCCTTCACCGGTTCGGCCGAGCAGGTCGTGAAGGCGGAAGCGATTCTCGCGGCCTGGGCCTGATTTTTCCGTTCCCGCTTCGTTCCTCCCTGGCACCCGGAAAATCTCCCGGGTGCCAGACGATGGGTTGCGTCTATCATTTACAATCGTCGCGCCTTCCCGCACCCTGCGATTGCCTCCGGAGAAACTTCCATGCCGCAGGCCAGTCAACCGCAGAACCAAATTAAAAGTTATGGGCGATAAATCCCCGAAAGCCAACCAGAAGAAATCCGGCCAGAAAGACGCCAAGACCAGCAGCGCCAACGCGAAGAAAAACGCCGCCGTCGCCGCCAAGTCCGCCGCCGGCAAAAAAAAGTAACCGTGGTTACTTTCTCTGACTCTCCTGCGGTCATCGTCAGGAGAGTCAGAACGCTTTCGGTGGCAGACGCGAACCGTAGCCGGAAACCCCGTTGAAATTCGGGCTGAAAGCCTGCTTGATGAAGAAGGCGTGAAGCGTTTGGATTAAACGACCACGCGCGAAAAAATCCCGGCAGATCACGGCTCACGGAGTCGCATTCCGTCATGCCGCAACCCGCCGGGCAGAGGAAGCCTTACTTGGACTGGGTATCCGTGGTCGTCGTGGTGGTCGGGCCCGGCACCGTGGTTTGCTGCGACGTGGTGGTGCGGCTATGAGATTCATCCTAGGCGCAGCCGGAGATGAACGCGAGGGCCATGACCGCCAGGCAGGAGACAATGATTTTCTTCATAAGTGGAATGTTGGTTGGTTTTTTATTAACAATCCACGGTGACGCATCTGTTGGTCCATGACTATGGGGTGTAACCCTACCCGGCGGTTGAGCCATTGCTCGGGATGTCTGGCGATGATTGAAAGACGTCTCGGAACTGCCGGAAGACCGCTTGTGACGGCTGGTAGATGTCCGGCAGCGGTTGAATCACGTCTTGCCCCGGCCTAAAGACATCAGACAACGACCGAACCATGTCTTCCCCTGACAGCAAGACGTCTTGGAATAAGTGAAAGACATCTTCCAACGAGAGAATGATGTCTTCTCACGACAGCAAGATGTCTTCTCACGACAGCAAGATGTCTTGGAACGACGTAAAGATGTCTTCCAATGACATCAAGACATCTTGGAACGATTTCCTAAAACACAAAAACCGTCGGAAATGCAGGAAAAACGAGGTTTTTGATTAAAACCGGCAAAAATAGCCACTGTGAGCCGCACTCGGAGACAAAGCGGTTTGACCGACCACATCCGGTTCGCCGCCGGTGCGTTCCATTTCCGCGAGCGACCACAACTTTTCCGGCCGGACCTCCAACCGCGCCTGCACCTTGGCCCACACCAAACCTGGGTGACGGCCCAGGTTCTTTTCAAACCGGTCTTTTAACGCCGCCAACAACTCGTCGCGTTGTTTGGGAGACAAATCCTTTTTATTGGGCTTCATGTGCTCATAGTTTGGAAAGGCACAAGTGCAGCAAGTCATTTAGCTGGATGTGATGACAATCTTGGATAAGTTTCGCGATATGTTGGCCATGTTAAGAAAATAAAGACTCTCATTAAAAGGCAATCCGCAAGAATCATTTCCACTTGTTATATTTTTTTACAAGTATTTTAGATGCGCTGCCTAAACCCTGCTCGCTTGCCCATCGAGCATTGATTATTGCAGGAGCATACATAACCAGCACCGCTGCTGAAGGAGCGTCAAACTTTCTGAATTTGGTATCTAGTTGTTCGTATTCTTTCTCCATCTTTCGCAGAACATCCTTATTTGCTTCAACAATTTGATCCAAGTCTTTCAAAGAGGGATGCTCGTCTTTCTTCATCATTGAAAAGACTATTTTGGCCTGCCCGGTAAAATTCTCTAACTTAAGGTGAGGGAACTTCCAACGCGCGTAAGCTGTGAAACTATCCATGTTGAAATCTGCTTTTAAGAAATCGTCAGGCTCATTCTTAGAGCGTTCTAGCGTCTTCAAATATGCCAACCGCTCACGACGAATAGAATCAAACTGATCATCAGCGGTTTCCAAAAGACCAGACAAGCTATTCAGTTTTCTTTGGAGCGCCTCTGGAACATCGGCTTCTTTCTTATAAACAAGGTGGTGCTGAATGATTGCCCATGCGTCCTGTAAAACAGTTCGAACTTGAATTTCACAAACCAGATTCTTCAAGTCATCGTATCGCGCACCAGAACTGCTCTTACCCAGACGAATTATGAAATGCTTCGCCGAATACCCGAACTCCTCAGAAGATTTTTCCTTCAACTTGTCGACTTCTTCGACTAGATCAAATTCTTTTCTAATGAGTTTTTGAACCTCGCTCGTGTCAGGGCTATACAGGCACACAACGCGGACTCCAGCAATGTCTGTAATCTCAGTGAGTGGATTCTTATATGGCTTTCTTCGAGTTTTCTCCAAAAAACTTGCTAGTGTTTTTGCACGAAAAGTAACCGCAGCAACTTCGATTTCTGCTTTTTTTAACTTGGTTCGTAAAATATAAGCGACTTCGGAACAAAGTTGCTCATACTCGGGACGGCAGTCGATAAATTGCTTGATTAGCAGCGGGTTTTCACTCCACTGCTTGTCGATGTCAGCTTTTATCGGTTCGTCATTCACGTTTTGAAACCTCACGCCTTCGCGTAAACCTCCGCGCCTTTTTCCACAAACTCTTTCGACTTCTCTTCCATGCCCTTCTTCAACGCCTCTTCCTCGGCGAGGCCTTGTTCGGCGGCGTATTTGCGGACGTCTTCGGTGATCTTCATCGAGCAGAAGTGCGGGCCGCACATGGAGCAGAAGTGCGCGGTCTTGGCGCCGTCCTGCGGCAGTGTGGCGTCGTGGAATTCGCGCGCGGTCACGGGGTCGAGGCCGAGGTTGAACTGGTCTTCCCAGCGGAATTCAAAGCGCGCCTTGCTCAAGGCGTTGTCGCGGTATTGCGCGCCGGGATGGCCCTTCGCCAGATCGGCGGCGTGCGCGGCAATCTTGTAGGCAATGACGCCGTCTTTCACGTCCTTCTTGTTCGGCAGGCCGAGGTGTTCCTTGGGCGTGACGTAGCAGAGCATCGCGCAGCCATACCAGCCGATCATCGCCGCGCCGATGCCGCTGGTGATGTGGTCGTAGCCGGGCGCGATGTCGGTGGTGAGCGGTCCGAGCGTGTAGAACGGCGCTTCGCCGCACCATTCGAGCTGCTTGTGCATGTTCTCCTCGATCATGTGCAACGGCACGTGGCCGGGGCCTTCGTTCATCACCTGCACGCCCTTGGCCCACGCGCGCTTGGTGAGTTCGCCCTGCGTCTGGAGTTCGCCGAACTGCGCCTGGTCGTTGGCGTCGGCAATCGAGCCGGGACGCAAACCGTCACCAATGCTGAAGGCAACGTCATACGCGGCCATGATGTCGCAGATTTCGTCCCAGTGGGTGTAGAGAAAATTCTCTTGGTGATGCGAGAGGCACCATTTGGCCATGATGCTGCCGCCGCGAGAGACAATGCCCGTCATGCGGTTCGCCGTCATGGGCACAAAACGCAGCAGCACGCCGGCGTGAATGGTGAAATAATCCACGCCCTGCTCCGCCTGTTCGATGAGCGTGTCGCGGAAGAGTTCCCAGGTGAGGTCTTCGGCGCGGCCATTGACCTTTTCGAGCGCCTGATAAATCGGCACGGTGCCGATGGGCACGGGCGAGTTGCGCAGAATCCATTCGCGCGTGGCGTGGATGTTCTTGCCGGTGGACAAATCCATGACGGTGTCCGCGCCCCATTTGATGGACCAACGCATCTTCTCGACTTCCTCCTCGATGCTCGACGCCACGGCGCTGTTGCCGATGTTCGAGTTGATCTTCACGAGGAAGTTGCGGCCGATGATCATCGGCTCGGATTCCGGGTGATTGATGTTGTTCGGGATGATGGCGCGGCCGGCGGCGATTTCTTCGCACACAAACTCGGGCGTGATTTCCTTCGGGATGCGCTGCGGAAACTTCTTGAAGACGGACGGCGTGAATTCGCTGCTGGCGAGCTGCTGGGAACCGGCGTGCTGCTTGTCGAGCTGGTTGCGAACGATGTCATTCGCCATGTCCGAGATGCGGGCGCGGCCCATGTTCTCGCGGATGGCGATGAATTCCATCTCCGGCGTGATGATGCCGGCGCGGGCGTATTGCAACTGCGTGACAACCTTGCCCGCCTTCGCCCGGAGCGGCTGGCGGCGCTGGCCGAGCAGCCCGGGAAATTCCACGAGGCGGTTCTTCTCCGCCGCGCTGGCGAACTCGGCGTGTTTGCCGGAGAGATAGCCGTTGTCCATCGGCTTTACTTCGCGACCGGCGTATTCCTCCACATCACCGCGTTTGAGAATCCATTCGCGGCGCAGCGCAGGCAGGCCTTCCTCGGACTTGCCGGTGAACGCGGGATCGCCCCACGGCCCGCTGCAATCATAGACGCGCACCGGCTGGTTCACGCGCACATCGCATTCGTTCAGTTTTGTCGGCGAGAGCTGAATCTGGCGCATCGGGACGCGCACGTCGGGATGCAGCTTGCCCTCGACGTAAACGCGCTTGCTGTTGGGCAACTGCTCGCTGCTATGCGGTTCGAATGATTCTTTGGTCGCGATCATAATTTTTTGAAGGGAAGCCGGAGAGAGTGGTAATCCATGCGCCGGCATTATCCGGTTCAAGTTCACGGGTCATTGGCGCTCGCGCGTCAAACTCTCAGCGTCGCCTCAATGGCGATTTGGCTCCCCGAACGGCTTTACAGTAGCCGATTGGGCCAAACCGTGCAAGCGCGCGGCGGGAAAGAAAATTTCTCCGCAGGCTTGCCCGATTTATTTGGCGCGAGCAAAATGGCACAGAATCGTCACTGTCGTTTCCCTTGCGATTCGTTAATTTAACAGCTCAATAACATGGCCATCACCAATCCATTGAACCCCACGCGCGCCGTTGACGCCCTCAGCGAGGCTGCCACGCGGGACAGCGCCGCCGTCTTGCAATCGCTCGGCTCGTCGCCCACCGGCCTGACCGAAGCCGAGGCCGAAGCGCGGCTGGCGCAATATGGTCCAAATGAAGTCGCGCATGAAAGGAAGCACGAATGGCTGCACCGGCTGTGGACCGCCGTGCGCAATCCGCTGGTGGTTTTGCTCACCGTCCTTTCGATTCTGTCGTATGCCACAGACGACATCCCCGGCGGCACGGTGATGCTGGCGATGGTGATTCTCGGCGTGGCGCTGCGCCTGGTGCAGGAAACGCGCGCCGGCAACGCGGCAGCAAAACTCAAGGCGATGATCAAAGTCACCGCCACCGTGCTGCGCGACGGGCAGCAAAAAGAGATTCCGCTGCAACAACTCGTCCCCGGCGACATTGTGAAACTCTCGGCGGGCGACATGATCCCCGGCGACGTGCGGCTGGTCGCGGCCAAGGATCTGTTCATCATCCAGGCCACGCTCACCGGCGAATCGCTGCCCGTGGAAAAGCATGAAGCCACGGACACGCGCACCGGCGTCTCCTCCATCGAGCACACGAACATCTGCTTCCTTGGCACGAGCGTCGAGAGCGGCGCGGCCACGGGCGTCATCGTGGCGACCGGTGCCCAGACTTATTTTGGCAAGATGGCCAGCAGCCTTTCCGGCCAGCAGACGGACACGGCATTCGACAAAGGCGTGAAAAAATTCGTCTGGCTCATGCTGACGTTCATGCTGGTGATGGTACCGATGGTGTTTTTCATCAACGGCCTGATGAAGCACAACTGGAAAGACGCCTTTTTCTTCGCGATGGCCGTGGCCGTCGGCCTCACGCCGGAAATGCTGCCGATGATCATTTCCGTCTGTCTTTCCAAAGGCGCGCTGGCGATGTCCAAGAAAAAAGTCATCGTCAAAAAACTCAATTCCATCCAGAACTTCGGCGCGATGGACGTGCTCTGCACCGACAAGACCGGCACGCTGACCATTGACCACGTCATCCTGGAACTGCACTGCGACGTGTTCAAAAATGAAAGCGAGGCCGTCCTGCGCGATGCCTACCTCATCAGCCATTTCCAGACCGGCCTGAAAAACCTCCTCGACCGGGCGGTGCTGCGCTACAAGGAACTGCACGGCGAACTCGGCATCGACAAATACAAAATGGTGGATGAAATCCCGTTCGATTTTTCGCGCCGGATGATGTCGGTGGCCATCGAAGGCCCGAATGGCGAACGGCAATTGCTGACCAAGGGCGCGCCGGAGGCGGTTTTCGCCAAATGCACGTCCTTCGAGAGTGACGGCGAAATTTTCCCGATGGAACCGGTTCTGGTTGGCGACCTGGTGCAGCAGGTGAATGAATTGAGCGAAGACGGTTTCCGGGTGCTGGCCGTGGCCACCAAGACATTAGGCCAGCAAACCACCTTCACCAAAGCCGACGAAAGCAGCCTGGTCTTGACCGGCTATCTGGCGTTCCTGGACCCGCCCAAGGAAACCGCCTCCAAGGCCATCACCGCCCTCCGGCAGCACGGTGTGGCCGTCAAGGTGTTGACCGGCGACAACGACCTGGTCACGCGGAAGGTGTGCAGCGAGGTGGGCATTCACGCCGAAAAAATCCTGCTCGGCAGCCAGGTGGAAAACATGACCGAGGAGCAACTCGCCGCCGAGGTGGAAACCACGGAGGTTTTCGCCCGCCTCTCGCCCGCGCACAAAAAGCGGGTGGTGCAGGCGCTGCAACGCAACAAACATGTCGTCGGCTTCATGGGCGACGGCATCAACGACGCGCCGGCGCTCCGCGCCGCCGACGTGGGCATTTCCGTGGACAACGCGGTGGACATCGCCAAGGAATCCGCCGACATGATCCTGCTGGAAAAAAACCTGATGGTGCTCGAGGAAGGCGTGCTCGAAGGCCGCAAGGTGTTCGTGAACATCTTGAAATACATCCGCATGGGCGCCAGCTCGAACTTCGGCAACATGTTCAGCGTGCTCGGCGCGAGCGCGTGGCTGAAGTTTTTGCCGATGCAGCCGATCCAGGTTTTGACGAACAACCTGCTCTACGATTTTTCGCAGGTGCCGATACCGACGGACAACGTCGGCACGGCGGTGATTTCCAAGCCGCGCCCATGGGCGATGGGGGACATTGCCAAGTTCATCATTTTTATCGGGCCGATCAGCTCCATCTTCGACTATACGACCTACGCGCTGATGTATTTCTATTTCAAATGCGGCAACCTCGGCCTCGTGCCGCCGACGCCGGAACTCGTCGCGCGTTTCGCCAACGCCAAGGACAGCGACCACACCTACGCCGCCGCGCTGTTCAGTACCGGCTGGTTTGTAGAATCGCTGATGACGCAGACGCTCATCGTCCACGTCATCCGCACGAACCAGATTCCCTTCATCCAGTCGCGCGCAAGCTGGCAGCTCACGATGACGACCCTTGCCATCATGCTCATCGGCGCGATCCTACCGTTCTCACCGCTCGCGCAATATCTGGGTTTCGTGCCGCTGCCGTGGAAGTTCTGGCCGCTGCTGGCCATCACGCTGATCTGCTACGTCGGCCTGACGCAGCTCATCAAGATGTGGATGCTGAAGAAGAAATGGATTTGAAATCCTGAAAAACAAACCGCCGTTCCGAGCAAAGCGGAACGGCGGTTTCTTGTTTCCAAATTTAATTTTTCACAGCGCTCAAGGCGGCTTTTTTCTTTTCCAAGGTGTCTTTCAACGAGGGGAAGAGCGTTTCCAAGTCCTTGAAAAACTGGTCTGAATTAGCCACGCCAATTTTGCCCACCAAAGCCAGCGCCTTCAACCCGGCCTTTTCCGCCCAGAAAGCATCCTTCAAATCACCGGCGCGATACGCGTCCAGCACATCCAGATATTGGCCGCACGCCTGCCGCCACAAGGCCACCTGCGCCTCGCCCGCCGCCAGCTCCGCTTTTTTTTCCAGCACGACGCCCAGCCCGACCTTCGCGCGGCTGCGCAGGTTTTCGCCGGCGATCCGCGCGGCAATCACCTGCGCATACGCATTGGTCGCGGCATCGAATGCGCCGAGCTGCAGGCAGCAGTCGCCCATCTGGTTCAAGGCCAGCAACCCCAGCTCGTTGGTCGGCGGCATCTGCGCCAGAATATTGGTGGCGGCCTGGAAATTCAGGACGGGATTGTTGGTGTCCGGCGACGGCGCCTGCATCTGCGAGGCGGCGTAGGCCAGCCGCGCCCGGTTCTTGAGCTCATCCCCGCAGTTCGTGTCGTTGAGCAGCTTCAAGTAATAGCTGTTCGCATCCTTAAAGCCCTGCCGGCCCGCCGCCGCGCGCCCCGCCATCAGTTGCGCCTGGTAAAACAGGTTGGTGGAGCTTTTCCATGCCGGCGTCTGGAAGATGATCTCGTAGTTCGTCTCCGCGCCAACAAAATTTCCGGCGCGGTAGAAATGATCTGCCACCCACCATTGCGCGAGCGGTGCCAGCTCATTCGTCGGGAATTTCGCCACCAGGGCGGAGAAAAGCTGGAACGCGTTGGTCTCCACGCCCGCCTGGTCGTGGGCGCGGGCGAGCGCATATTGCACCTGCGGGAACAGCTCGTCCGCCGGATGATTTTGCAGCCACGCCTCGTAATTCGTGATGGCCGCCGGCCAGTTAGCCTCGCGCTCGAACGTGCGCGCCACCGCCAGCTCCACCTGCGGCAGCAGCGGCGAGCCGGGGAACTGTTTCGCAAACGGCAGCAGCACCTCGCGCGCCTTTGGCGGCAGCCGATAATCTGAAAAGGCTTCTCCAAGCAGCAACTGCGCATTATCCGCCAGGTCGCTCGCGGGGAATTTCTCCAGCATTTTCGCCATCGCCGCCGCCGCGCCGTCCGTGTCCGCCAGCTCGATGTCCGCCCGCAAAATCTGGTAAAGCGCGCGGTCGCCCAGCGATTTCGCGACCTCGGGGAAATTTTCATAACCATCCAGCACCGCCTCGTAATCCTGCCGCGCGTCGTCAAATTTTTTCAGCATGAACAGCGCGTCGCCGGCCTTGAACCGCGCCACGGCCTGGTCCGGCGAGGGCGGCAGCCGCTTCGCCGCCGCGCGGAAATCCACGAGGCTGCTGGTGTATTGCTGCGCGCTCCAGTTGCACCAGCCGCGGTCCAGGCAGGCCTTGCCCCGGAGCGTGCTGTTGGCAAACGTGCCGATGAACTGGTCGAAATTCGTCTGCGCCGCCGCGAGCTGGCCCGCCGCCGCCGTGGCCGTGAATTCCTTCAAGTGCAACTCGCCCAGCGTCACCAGCGCCAGCTCCGCCACCGGCGAATTGGGAAACTTCGCCAGGAATTTCTCCAGGCTGCTGACGGCATTGGTGACGTCATTTTGCGCCACCGCGAGCGCGGCGATTTTCAGCACCGCCTCGCGCTGGCGTTCCAGCGGCATGCCGCCGGCCAGGTTGGCGTTCCAAGCCTCGGTGGCGGCGGCGGGAAGGTTCATCTTTTCGAGCACCGTGGCGCGCATCGCCACGCTTTCAGCCACCGGCCCGGCCTCCTGGGCGGACGCCAGCAGGTTGGTCGTCACCGCCAGCGCCGCGTCGAGGTCGTTCAGCCCAAGCCTGGCCTGATAAAGCAGGTTCAACCGCTGCCAGTCCTGCCCCGGCGCGAGCAGCCGGGGATTCAGCCCATCCAGAAATTTCACCGCCCCGGCGAAATCGCCGCGCAACAGCCGGGACTGCGCCAGCGAAAGCCGGCCGGCAAGGACGAGAGTGTTGTCGGGGTCCAGCGCCGCCGTGCGGGCAAAGATGCCATTCGTCGCCTCGAGCAGCGCGTCATGGCGCGGCCAGTCGGCCAGCCGCGCATACGCCGCCGCCGCCTCGACGACGGCGGTCAGCCGCAGCGGCGAGCCGGAGAATTTTTGCGGGAGCGCGGCCAGCGTCGCGGCCGCGTTGGTGAAGTCGCCCTTCGCGAACTGCGCCTCGCCAAGCCAGTAGGCAAATTGGTCCGCCAGCGCGCCGGCCGCCGGCGCGCCGGCCGTCAAGGTTTTGGCGGCGGCAACAAATTTGCCCTGCTTGAACTGGGCCTGCGACAGCGACAGCACCGCCGGCGGCACGCGGTCGGACTTGGGAAAGTTGCGGATGAACTGCGCAAAGGCGTTTTCCGCACGGTCGTAAACCCCGTCCTGAAACGCGGCGTTTGCAGCGGCGAACGCGCGGTCTTCGCGGGACGCGGCGAAAATCTGCCCGCCACCCAGGACAAGCGCGGAGAAAATCAGAAGCCACCGCCGGAAAATAGTCATGCGCCGAATCTAAACGACGCGGCGCAATGACAAAAGCGGAAATAAACGAAAGCCCGGCGGCGAATTACTTTTTGGCCTTGGCCGCCTTGAGTTCCTTGGCAGTTTCCTCGGTCATCTGCTGGATTTTTTGCATGATCGGCCCCATGCGCTGCTGCATGAGCGTCATGGTGTTTTTCATCAGCGCCGGCTGCTTGTCAATGAACGCCTGCCCGGCCGGCGACTTGTAGAAGGCGATGATGCCGTCCACTTCCTCCTGCGAAAACGTCTCGCGATAGACCTGGACGAACCCGTCCTTGATCTTGGCCCAGCTCAATTCGTCCTTCATGATGGCGATCATTTTGGTCTGCTGCTTGTCCATGATGGCCTGCTCGGCGGCGCTCAACGGCTTGCCCTTGGTCACCTGCTGCATGCTCGTTTTCATGAACCCGTCCATCTGCGCCCAGACGGAATCCATGAGCTGGCCGGCCTTGGCCAATTCCAACAGTTGATTGATGGAGGCATCCGACGGCGGTGCGGCTTGGGTGGGGGTGGAAAAAGCCAAAGCGGCGGCGATGAGAACGACGGGGAGGAATTTCATAAGCGCGATTCTGCGCCCGCCGCCGGAATTGTCAAAACTATTTCATCGCGCCCGCAGGATTAGCCGAGGACGCCCTTCAAATAATGCCCGGTGTGGCTGGCGGGGACGTGGATGATTTTCTCCGGCGGGCCTTCGGCGACAATCCGGCCACCGCCGCTGCCGCCTTCCGGGCCAAGATCAAGAATCCAGTCCGCCGTTTTGATCACGTCCAGATTATGTTCAATGATGACCAGCGTATTGCCGGCGTCGCGCAGCTTGAACAGCACCTCCAGCAGCTTCGCCACGTCGTGAAAATGCAGGCCGGTCGTCGGCTCGTCCAAAATGTAAAGCGTCTGGCCCGTCGCCTTGCGGCTCAACTCCGTCGCCAGTTTCACGCGCTGCGCCTCGCCGCCGCTCAACGTCGTCGCCTGCTGGCCCAGCCGGATGTAACCGAGGCCGACCTCCGCCAGCGTTTGCAGCGGATCGAAGATTTTCGGCACCGCGCGGAAAAACGTCACGCCCTCCTCCACCGTCATGTCCAGCACGTCCGCGATGTTTTTTCCCTTATAGGAAATCTCCAGCGTCTCGCGGTTGTAGCGCTTGCCATTGCATGCCTCGCACGTCACATAGACCGCCGGGAGAAAATTCATCTCGATCTTCAGCACGCCGTCGCCCTCGCACTTCTCGCAGCGGCCGCCCTTCACGTTGAAGCTGAACCGGCCCGGCGCGTAGCCGCGGATTTTGGCCGACGGCAGCTTGGCGAACAGATCGCGGATATGATTGAACATGCCGGTGTAGGTGGCCGGGTTGGAGCGCGGCGTGCGGCCAATCGGGGTCTGGTCAATTACGATGACCTTGTCAATGACTTCAAAACCCCTCAGGGCGCGATGGGCGCCGGGGCTTTCCTTGGAGCCGTAGAACTTGCGGAACAGCGCCCGGCGCAGGATGTCGTCCACGAGCGTGCTCTTGCCGGAGCCGCTTACGCCGGTGACGCAGGTGAACGTGCCGAGCGGAATGCGCGCATCAATGTTGCGCAGGTTGTTTTCCTTCGCGCCGAGCACCTCCAGCCAGCCGCGCTCCTCCGTCGGCGCCAGGCGTTTTTTGGGGATGGGAATCGTCAGTTCGCCGCGCAGATACTGCGCCGTGAGTGAATTTTTGTTTTCTAAAATTTCCGGCAACGTTCCGGCGGCGACCAGTTCGCCGCCGTGAACGCCAGCGCCCGGGCCAAGGTCAACGACGTAATCCGCGCTGCGGATCGTGTCGGCATCGTGCTCGACGACGAGCACGGTGTTGCCGAGGTCGCGCAGACCCTTGAGCGTGGCCAGCAGGCGGTCGTTGTCGCGCTGGTGCAGGCCGATGCTCGGCTCGTCCAGGATGTAAAGCACGCCGACCAGACCGGCGCCAATCTGCGTGGCCAGCCGGATGCGTTGCGCCTCGCCGCCGCTCAACGTGCTGCTCTCGCGGTCGAGGGTCAAATAACCGAGGCCGACATTTTTCAAAAAGCCGAGCCGCGCGCGGATTTCCTTGATGACCTCGTGCGCGATTTTCTCCTCGAATTCGGTGAGCTTGAGGCCGGCGAAAAATTCATCGGCCTTCTCCACCGACAGCGCGCAGACGTCCATGACGGACAAACCTGGAATTTCGGAATGCGGAGTGCGGAGTGCGGAGCGCGGAGTTGTCGCACCACTGCCTGCCTCCGCACTCCGCACTCCAAATTCCGCACTTGAAAGCGTCACCGCCAGGATTTCGGGCTTGAGCCGTTTGCCCTTGCACACGTCGCAGAACTGCGGGCTCATGTAGGGCTTGATGCGGTTGCGGACGAACTCGCTTTCACTGTCGGTAAACATCCGCTCCAGATTCGGCAGAACACCCTCGAAGGGGCGGCTGATGGTGCTCATCTTGCCTCCGCGCCAGAAATTGAAATCCACCGCGGTTTCGCCCGAGCCGCGCAGCAGGACTTTTTTGAAATCATCGGGCAGATTTTTCCAGGGCGTTTCCAGGCTGACGGTGAAATGCGCGGCGATGGAGCGCAGCATGGCCTTGTAATAAATGTTCATCCGCTTGCCCGCGCGCCGCCACGGCTGGATGGCGCTTTCGAGCGGCTCGTCGGCATCCGGCACAACCAGGTGTTCGTCGAAAACCATCTTCTGGCCGAGGCCGTGGCAGACCGGACACGCGCCAGCGGGGGCGTTGAAGGAAAAATGCTTCGGCGTCGGCGGGTCGTAGCTCTTGCCCGTCGCGGGCGAACACATTTTGTTGGAGTGGAGGGTTTCGAGCCATTCATCTGATTGAACAGACGTACCCCTCACCCCGGCCCTCTCCCCGTCCGGCGGGGAGAGGGAGGGAAGCTGGTGCAGCGTGAACATCACGCCTTCGCCGAGGCGCAGCGCGGTCTGGACGGAATCGCCGAGGCGCACGCGGATTTTTTCGTCAATCACCAGCCGATCCACGACGGCCTCGATGTTGTGGAATTTCTTTTTGTCGAGCTTGATGCGCGCCACTTCTTCGCCCAGCTCCATCATCTCGCCATCCACGCGCACGCGGACAAAACCTTCACGCGCGAGCCGCTCGAACACGTCGCGGAACTCGCCTTTCTGCCGGCGCACGACGGGCGCGAGCAGCATCACTTTCGTTTTTGGCGGCAGCGCGAGGATTTTGTCCACGATGTCGCTGGTGCTTTGGGTGGAAATCGGCACGCCGGTTTCCGGGCAATGCGCCTGGCCGATGTGCGCATAAAGCAGACGCAGGTAATCGTAAATCTCCGTCGTGGTGGCGATGATGGAGCGCGCGTTGCTGCCGGAACTTCTCTGTTCAATCGCGATGGCCGGGGACAAGCCCTCGATAAAATCCACGTCCGGCTTCTGCAACTGGTCGAGAAACTGGCGGGCGTAGGCGGAAAGCGACTCGACATATTTGCGCTGGCCCTCGGCGTAGATCGTGTCGAAGGCGAGCGACGACTTGCCGCTGCCGCTCAGGCCGGTGACGACGACCAGCTTGTCGCGCGGGATCGAGAGCGAGAGGTTCTTGAGGTTGTGCTCGCGCGCGCCGCCGATCTTGATGAATTCCTTGCTCATGCTGTGAATTTCTCGTCGAACCGAAAAATCACACTACGCCACGCGGCGGAAAAAGCAAAGCCAGGAACAAAAAAGTTTACCGATTTTTACCGTTTTTTTACCAGCTACCGACCTTTAACTTTAACCAAATTTGACCTTTTCTACCGGCATGGGTTAATCACGACCGGCTTTTATTTGAGCCTCCTTACGTCGGCTGCTACACCTTGGCGATTGCCGGGTAACAACACAAAACCCAATGTCACTTTTTGGCCCTTTTTGTCACCCCGTTTTACATGTCGTTTGGGTGCCATTCCGCTTTACCGTTTTCTTTACCAGCCACCGATCTTCACCCCGCTTCGCCTAGCCCCCACTGCTGCCGGCGAAAACCAGTCTAAAACCGGTCGTTTTCCGGTCTGGCACCGACCCATTTCAGGGCAGCAGGATCAGCCGGTAGAATTTTACACTATACGGCGCATTGGTATCGGTGAAGAAAAAGGCACCGGTGGTCGAGGTGACGTCGTTGGGGAAGGTGAACCAATTGATGACCGGATTGAGATTGGTTGCCCACTGCACTTGGAACGCCTCGTAAACCGGCGCGCTCCATTGCAACGTCAGGCCGTTGGTGGCCGAGAGCGGAGCGCCGTTGGTTCCCGCACTGACGCTGGTGATGGTTGGAACAACCAGCGGAGCCGAGGAAGCGGACTGGATGGCCAGACTGTGCGAATTGCCGGCGGCGATGGCGATGACGTTGGTAAGGCCGGCCGGCAGATTTGTTTCAACGGGATTGTCACCCCAATCGTGCACCGAACCGCTAAAATCCAAAGCCATGCCGCAATCGCCGCTGGCGGCCACGGTCTCAAAATTTGTGCCGGTCGGCGGGACGGACGCGTAACTGGAGAAACTGAAATTGGTCCAGTCGAGAATCGTGCCGTTGCCTTGCAAGCCGACCATGTGATTATTGAAGGCCATCGAGAGAGCGACCATGTTGGTCCATGGCGGCGGCACAGTGTTGGTGTAGGCGGGGATTTGGAAAATACTGCCGTCATTGGCAACTCCTTCGTTGAAATAGAATCCGCTGGTGATCGCGACGGCGTTGATGCCAGTCGCCGACGAATTGGTCAAAGCCGAATCATAGAGCAACACCCGGCCATCTCGCGTCAAAGCGGCGGCGTTATCCCATGAGCCAAGGCTGATGTCCGCGATATTGGTCAAACCGGCATAATAGGCATAGCGCACCGAATTGCCCAAGGTCCCCCAACCCGTCACGGTGCCATCCGCTTTCAATGCCAGGGCATAGGCGTTACCAGCCGCGATGGCGACGACATTGCTCAAGCCCACAGGCACATTCGTCTCGCCATTCAAATTGCTGCCCCACGCGATGACCGTGCCGTCGGCCTTGAGAGCCACACTCAAATTCTGGCCACCGGCCACGGCCACGGCGTTGGTCAAGCCGGACGGAACATTGGTGTCGCCCAACGAACCATCGCCCCAGGCGATGACGGAACCAACGCCAAAAACATGATCGTAGCCACGCACAATTCCCACCGCGTTACTGACCACCAAGCGAAAGTGATAGGGCAACGCCGGCGCCAGACCAATAATGGAGTTGGTCACAAACACCACGTTGCTGCCACTGCCCACGCTGACCGGCGCGGTTGCACTGCCGTAATAGCGGCTTGCGCCCCACTCAAACCACGCGGTCGTCGGCGCACCGTTCGGCGTGGCAAAGCCATTCAATATCGCGCTCGTCCCAGTAACCGCCTTCGCCGTCAGCGTCGCGGCATACGGCAGGATTGACACACTGGGCACGACTGGCGCATTCGTCAGAAGCAAGAGCCGGTAGAAACGGTTTGTGCCGAAGCTGCCGCCGGTCTGCGAGGCATCGTCAAAGAAGTTGAACTGCGCGTTCGTGGCGCTGGCCGGGAAGTTGGGGTTGAAACTGACGCTCGGCGGATTGGTGAACGTCGTCCAGACCGGCGGGAGCGACGGCGCCCATTGCACCTGGAACAGGTCATTGCTCGGCGCGAACCAGGTCAGCAGGAAGCCATTCGTGCCGGCGATGTTCGTGTAGATGATGCTGGTAAAAGTCACCGGGCTGACGACCAACGGCGTGAGATGGAAATCCACTTCAATCCCGTAGAACACGGTTGAGCTATTCGTGTTTTGCACGCCGAGATAATACGTCGCGCCGGGCACGATGTTCGTCGGCGCACTGGTGGGGCTCAGGATGGCAAGGCCATTCGTGGCTCCGGCGAACAGCAATGAATCATTGATGGCGGCAATGGTGGGCGGGGTATTGGTGGTGAACCAAACATTCAACCGGGCGTCGGCAAACAGCAAAAGATTAGTGGCGAAATCCGCATTGACCGGCACGCCGATCCGGTAATAAGTGATGCCGCCGGGCAAAATACTATTCGTCTGCGCCACACCATTGGTCAGGCTCAAGACGACGTTGGTCAGACTGGCAATGGACTGAGGCGTCAAGGCCAAGCTGTGAAGATTGCCGGCAGCGATGGCCACAAAATTGGTCAATCCGGCCGGCACGTCTTTCTGACCAGCGGAGCCATCGCCCCAAGTCACCACCGTGCCGTCGCTTTTCAGGGCCACACTGTGAAAGCCACCGGCGGCGATGGCCACCACATGGTTCAAGGCGGCGGGCACGTTCGTCTGGCCAGAGCTGTTATCACCCCACGCCACGACCGTGCCGTCGCTTTTCAAGGCGAGACTGTGAAAACTCCCGCCCGAAACAGCCACCACGTTGGTCAGATCTGCGGGCACGTCGGTCTGGCCCGCGCTGTCATCCCCCCAAGCCACCACCGTGCCATCGTTCCTGATCGCCAGGTTGTGAAAACTCCCGCCCGCGATGGCCACCGCGCTGTTGTTCAAGCCCACCGGCACGGTCGTCAAACCAGAAATGTTCGCGCCCCAAGCCACGATCGATCCGGTATTTTTCAGGGCCGTGCTGGAATATTGCCCGCTGGCAATCAGCACCACACCATTCAAAGCCGCCGCCGGCACATTCGTCTCGCCGGGGAAAATATTCGCGCCCCACGCAACCACGGCGCCGGTGTTTTTCAAGGCCAGGCTGTAAGATTGCCCCCCCGCCACCGCCACCAGATTATTGTTCAAACCGGCCGGCACCGCCATCTGGCCAAAAGTATTATCGCCCCAGCCCACCGCCGTGCCATTATTTTTCAACGCGAGGTTGTGATCATAAGCACCGGCGATGGCGGTCACATTGCTCAAACCCAATTGCGCATAATCGGCCTGGCCAAGAAAGTTGGCGCCCCAGACCACCACGTTGGCTTCATCCAAGATCTGGTCGAAGCCGTAATTGGTTCCGGCGGCATTGGCCGCCACCAGACGGAAATGATACGCCACATTCGCCAACAATCCGCCGATGGCACTGTTCGTATAAAACACATTGAAGGCCGCCCCCAGGTTCGCCACCGGCGTGACGTTTCCGTAGTTGGTGGTGGTGCCCCATTCAAACCAGGCCGTGGTGGGCAACCCGTTGGGCGTGACCATGCCCGGCAACAGCGCACCGGCTCCCGTGACCAATTGGGCTGGCTGCGAGAACACAAATGGCAGGGCAACCGGACGCACCAACACGGTGAAGACATTGGTCGCACTCAATGATTTCGCGTTGACGGCGGGTGGGTTGGTGTCCGTCACAATGGTTGTGAAAGTGAACAGGCCGAGCTGCGCCGGATTGGGCGTCCAAGTAAAGATGCCATTCGTGGAGATCACGGCACCGATGGCGACCGGCGAACTCAACAGAGTATAAGTCAGCGCGTTGTTCGGAACATCCAAGTCTTGCGCCGTATTAGTCACGCTGAGCGTGGTCGTCACGACGATGGTGTAGTTCGTCGGGCCCGGCACATTCGGCGGCCAGAACGGCGCGGTGTTCGTTTCATTCACCGTTACTTTAAAAGTGTTGACCGCCGTCTTTGGCGGCACTCCGTTATCCGAAACCGTGGTGGTGAGGAGGTAAACGCCCGGTCCCTGCGCCTCACTCGGCGTCCAAGTGATGACGCCATTGGTGTTAATGGCGGGCGGCGGGTTGGTGACGTTGGCAAAAGCGTTCACCCAACCCAGCAGGTTCATCGCATTGGTGTCAATCGTCGTCGTCAGCGAATAAGTCAACATCACGTTGGTATTGGCATCCACGGCGGAGTTCGTCACGGTCAGCGGCACCAATTCGTTAATGGTTTGATCCGGCGGAGTGTTCGTTAAGAACGTTGGCGGCGGATTGGTGTTGAGACCGAAAGTTATCGGCACGGCGCTGACCACGACACTGACCGTGACCGGGCCGAAATAGCCCTCGGTGTCGGTGTTGGTGACGTAATAATCAAACGACGCGTAACCGGAATAATTCGGGTTCGGCGTGAACACCGCGAAGCTGTTGCTCAACGGCCCGGTATTGGTGACGGAGCCGAGGACGTTGGTGAGATACACCGTGCCGTTGACCGCGTTGGTCACGAAGAAACCGAGGCTGCCGGAATTGCCGGACATCTGGTAGAGGTCCACGCCGACCGGCGTGTTGGTGACGGCCACCGCATGCGGCACGGCGAGCCAGTTGATATATTCCTCCAGCGTGGTGTAGCCGATGGCGGCGGCGTTGGTCGAAAAGTCATTACTGCTCGGCACCAGCGGATTCTGGCCGAACGTCTTTTCCCAGAAATCAGGAATACCGTCCTGATCGCTGTCGAGGTAGGGCTGCACCGCCGTTAGCGAAGCGAACTTGCCGGCACTGCCGGCGCTGTAAATGGCGGCGATTTCAGTGGAAGAAAGAGCACGCTTGTAAAGCGAAACCTCGTCAATCAAGCCATTGAAAAACGCCCCCACGGGAGAGGGGTATTCGGCATTTGCCCCAATGCATAAGGGATAATTGTTCTGGGTAATAGCACCAGTAGCCGGAGCGGAGACATCAAGAACGCCGTCAACATAAATACATAGCTTAGCTCCATCGTAAGTGGCGGCCACATGATGCCACTGACCGTCGTCCACAACCTTGCTGCCCTCCACGTGGAAGTTGCTGAGGCCAGAAGCGCCAAACTGAAGCGTGTGACCGCCATGACTTGCAATGTAACTGTCGCGCTGCAGTCGCCAGGACGAATTACCCTTGTTAACAATAGCTTGATATGGCTGGTCAAACAGATTCACCTTGATCCAAGTTTCTATTGTGATGGCTGAAACAAATGAATTCAACGAAGGCGAGTTTGGAATTAAAACGTAGGCGTTTGTCCCGTTCAAATTAAATGCGCGCCCAACCACGCCATTGGTATAACCGCCGCCACCCATCAATGTGCCGTTATTCGCGCCCACACTATCAAGAGCGTTATTTTCACCTTTCCACCAGTCCACCATACCGGACAACGGCGGGGTGGAGATGACCGTGCCGGTCTGCTGGCGCACGCCCGTGACGATGCTCGTGTCCGCCGCGTCGCGCTGACTCAGGTTGACGCCGGCAAAATCCAGCACCTTTTCGTAGGCCATGAACGCCTCGTCCGTCGGCACAGAAATCACCGGGAACGGCTGGTTGAACTTGGTGTATTGGTTGGTGAACATCCCCCATTTCGTGTTGCCGCCGTTCAGCACCCGGTTCGTGTCGGAGTCTATGAAGTTGTTCGTCTGGAAAACCCAGTTGGCAAACTGGCTGTTCGTCACGCCACCAAAGAAGGCGATGTTGGTGATGGCGTAGTTCGTCGCAAACCGCGACGTGTCCGGGCCGGCGATGAGATAGTTGCAGACATAATTCAACTGGTTGGTGCAACCGTTGGGATTCGCCACCAAATCGTTCGTGCCGCCGGACAGGCCGGAGAAGAGGCCCCAGTTGTAAATGACGTTGTTGACGAAATCCAAGGTGAGATTGTCGCCGAGCCGCGGGCTGCCGCTGTAATTATCGGCATACAGGTTGTGGTTGAAGCTCAAGACACCGGAGCCGTAGCGCAGCAACGAGCCCAGTGGCGGCGGATTGTTGGTCTGGTAAAGACTGTCGGCCATAATGGACCACTGCACGGTGACGTTGGTTGAATTCAGAACTGACACCAAATTAGCCGGACTCCATTCGGCGGACACATGGTCGGCTATTACATTGGATGCGTTCAAGAATTGCAGTGAATCACCCGGATTGCCAATTCCGGCAGCAGAGGATTGAACCATCTGCAATCCATTGATGGGGGCCAAATTGGAGACGACGGGAGCCACCGTCACGTGAACAACATCCGTCAGCGACGATACGACAACTCCGGAAAACACCACATACTGCTGACCTTGCTGCCATACCTGTGGATTACTCCAAACGGCCCCCGCCGCAGTAGTCTTCACCCCATAATTGACCGCGCCTACTTGAACATTAAGCGAACCGTTTTCTGTCGATCCTCCATGAGAATACAAATACAGATCATACTTGCCCGGAGGAACATTGCTCAAAGTAAAGACGATGTTGCCATTTCCGTTTGGAAGCGGATACAAGTAGTTATTAAACATGTAATCCCCCGACCCATTTCCCCAGGCTCCCGGCGCATTCGTAATGTATAGGTTAATTCCCGAAGCCGTCCCGTCGGACCACAAAAGATTCGTGGCGGTTCCGGGATTTTTCCAAACGCCAGACACAGCAGTGTCCCGGGTATACAAGTTCCACAAATCATTCGTTGTGTATCCGATTGCGGCCGTCCCCCGCTTGGGACTAATCACCCCTGTTCCTCCATTAAAGTCCAGATTGAGCAGATTCGGCAAAGCCGCACTGCCGCCCGGACGGAAACGCACGTCGCGAATAATCACGTCGTGCGCGGATTGCAGCGCCGTCATCTGGCCGGCAACGGTGATGCCGCCGCCCGGCGCGGTCTGGCCGGCGATGGTCAGGTAGGAATTCGTGATGACCAGCGGCGTGACCAGGTTAATGCTGCCCGAAACGTCAAACACCACCACGCGGTTGGTGGAACTCACCGCGTCGCGCAAGCTGCCGACGCCGGAATCGTTCAGATTGAAGACGTGATAAACCGTGCTGTTGGTGCCATGCCAGCCCAACACGGCCGGCCCGCCGCCACCCAGGGCGCCACCGCCGGCACCAGCGGCACCGGGGAACGCCGGGAAATAGCCGTTCGTGTCAATCATGGCCACGATGGTGTAGCTGAGGTTCGTCACCTCGTGGTTCGGCACGCCGAGATACCAGTTGGCCGCAAGGTTCGTCAGCGCACCATTGGTGTTGACCCAGATCATCTCCGGGTTGCGGCCGACATTCTGACTGCTCTCAAAGAACGGCGGCGCGAGCGGCAGCGCGTTGGTCTGCACGGTCAGGTCGCCGTTGCCCGACAAATTGTAAAGCGCGAAGCGCAGGCTGTGGGCATTGGTCAGCGCCGGATTATTCGTGATGCTGAAGCGGAAGAAATTCGTCAGCGCCGCGCCTGGCCCGGCGTTGAAGCTGAACGGCACGGCGTTCGTCAAATCAATGATCGTCGGCGCGTTGGTGTCGAGTTCCTTCGCCAGCACGGTGTAATTGACCGCGCCGCTGTCGCGCTTGATGACGCCGAGATACCACGTGCCCGCCGACAGCGGCACGGGCGAGTAGCTGGCATTGGTCAGCACGAAGATGTTTTCGTCGGCGCTGCCCGCGTTGAAGCTGCCATAGTCGGTGTTCGCCAGGTTCGGCAGCGGCACGCCCTTGCGCAACACGAGGTCGGCGTTGCCGCTCAATTGCAGCAACTGGAACGTCGCCGCGTAAGCGTTGCTGGTGACGACGAACGAGAAGTAGCGGACGGAATCATTCGTCGCCAGCGTGTTGGTGAACGGCAGCCCGTTGGTCAGTGCCATGATGTCGTAATCCACCTCCAGCACGACGGAAGCCGCCTGCGCGCCGTTGTTTTGAACGCCGAGATAATAGCTCGTGCCGGCCTGGTAAGGAGCAAACGGCGCGTTCGTGTTGACCGCCAATGCGGTTGAAACGCCAGCGGGGATGCCACCCAAAGACCCCGTCAACAAAGTTAGGTCGCCCGGATTAGCACCGGTCGGCAGATTCGTCGGATTGAAGAACAGATTCACCGGGAGCGTGGAGGAGACCAGAACATTGGTCGCCCATTTCGCCCACGCGGGCACATCCACCTCATAATAGACCGTCTGGCCCGGCCCCACGGTGCTGGGCGTCGGCGTCTGCGGCGCGAGCGCGGCGGCGACCAGCGCGTTGGACTGCAAAATGAAATTCAACTGCCAGCTCACCAAGTCATTGTTGGTCACATACGCGCCGACACGGTTGTCCCAGACCTGCATCGTCCAGGTGCCGCTGGCCGTGTTGCCGACGAGCGCGTCGTTCAACGACTGTTCCGGCAGGTAATAAATATTCGTCAGCGGCGCCTGCGAAACGGAGAAGTCATCCAGCAACATTCCCGGCTGCAGGCCGGTGATGCGCAGCGGCATCGTGTTGGACGTGGCGGTGAACGTGTAGCTGTTCACCTCCCACTGGTTGTTGACGCCGAAGATAAGGTTGCTGGTGGAGCCGAATATCACCGTCGCCTCGGCGAGGCCGGGTTCGGGCACGACCGTCGGGTCGAACTTGCCGGTCAGCCCGTTCGTCGCCGTCGCGGAGACGCGCCAGATGCCAGCGATTTCCGCGTCGGACAACGCGCGGCTGTAAATGCTCATCTCGTCCATGCGCCCGCTAAAATAATTATTCGTGTAAAGCGTCAGGTCGCGGCCGAGCAACAAATCGCCGCCGGTCTTCGGCACGAACGGCACAATCGGCGTGGCCGGCCCGCCCGGCTGGAAGAGGTTGGTCGTCGCGACGTTGGTGCCGTTGAAATACAGCTTGGCGAGGCCGCTGTTCGTGTCGAAGGTGAGCGCGACGTGCTGGAAGACATTGCTCTGGAGCAAACCGGGCGCGGACCAGATTTCGTGCCAGACGTTGCTGGTGTCAATGAGGTTCGCATACAGGCAGCCATTGCTGTTGACGAGCGTGTTGGTGCCGCCGGGCATGGAGTTGGTGACGGACACCCAGAACTGCACGCCATTGGTCTGGATCTGATCCACCTCGGCCACGCCATAGACGATGTTCGTCAAGGTCGGCGCAGTCTGGGTAAAGCCTTTGTTGTCCGCGCAGACCCAGAGGCCGGACGGCGAATTGGTCACGCCCCGGATGAAGGTGTAATTCCGCACGGTGCCGTTGTTGTTCAGCGGCTGGCCGGAAAGCCAGTTCGTGTAGGCGATGTTCGTCAGGCCGCTAGACCAGCCAAATTTGAGCGTAGGCGCGGCTACTCCCCCCACCGTATTCGTCAAACCGATCCATAAATTATGGTTCGTGCCGCCGAGGCTGGCGAAGTTGTCAAAAATCCAGTTCTGCTCGTTGGCGGTGTTGACGGTCGCCAGATGGCCGCCGAGCGATTTCGCCCACGCTTCGGAAACCGTCCAGTTCGTCGCGCCGAGCAGGTAATAATAGTGCCCGGTGGCGGGATCAAGATACGGGCCGGCCACGATGTTGAAATTCGTGTCCGCCGCATTGGTCGGCACCTTGGCGAGCCACTCGGCGAGCGGCTGCGGACGGAACAGATTCGTCGGGTTGATCCAGCCTTCCACGGTGAAGCCGCCGCCCGCGCCGACATCCAGCGAAGTGCTTTGCGGAATCTGGACGTAGGTGTTCGTGCCGGCAAATTCAAACTGCTCGCCGGAATCCTCGAAGCCGAACGCCTGCCCGACCTCGCCCGCCGGGAAATTGAAGCGCCCGACCAGCCGGCCGTTGTTCGCATTTTTCTCCGGATCGGAACTGTCCAGGGCGTCGCCCTCGCCGCGCCACCAGCCGTTGATGCCGGGGCCGCGATACCAGAACGTGACGTTGTAAATCCGGCCCGGCACCGTGGCGATGGTGCGTGTGATGGTGCCATAGGCGAGCGCGAGCAGGTTCGTGCCGAGGTTGTCGCCGATGGAGTCAGACGGATCGGCAACGACGCTCACCTGGTTGTTGGTCATCACGGCCACGTTCGTGACTTGCACAAACACCTGGTTGGTGAGGTCGAAGACGGTGCTGACCGTCACGAGATTGGTCGGCACGGTCCAGCCGCCGAAGGCGTCGGGGATGTTCGTCGGGCCGTGATACAGGCCGTTCGTCGCCAATTCAAAATTGCAGAGCGTGTAGTTGGACGACAATTCTGCGAGGCTGAACGGCGGCGGCGCGAACTTGATGGGCACGTTGGACAGGTTCGTGTCGTCGGTGAAGACCATGTATTCGTAATTCGTGATCGGCGCGCCGGCGGTGTAAGTCCACGCATCACCATTCACGGAATACGGATTGCCAAACTGGTTCATGATAATGGTGACATTGCTCACGCCCGGCGGATAGCTGACGCTCAATGTTTCTGGCGTCCAAGGGCCATTTGGCCCACCGGGATTGTTGGTAAAGCCGGTATTCAAAAGTAAATCCGTGCCGTTTGGGTCGAACAAACTTGAGTTGGTGGTGTCATAAACCGTCATTTGATCCATTACATAATAGAAATTATATGTGATTGGAAACGTCCCGCCAATTGGGTCAACCTGAAGATGGTTCGTTTGGGGACTACCATCGCCGGTGGCGGTGGAGTTGATGACGTTGGTATAGACGAATTCCATGCCCGCGCCGTTGGTGTCCGTGCCGCCGCGGTTTTCCATCAGCAGCACGCGCTGGCCGGTCGGGCTGACCAGCGTGAACGTGTAGTCCGAGATGCGCGGCGTTTTGACCACCATGCCCACGCTCACCGAGGCGACGAGCTGGGTGACGGTGTTCGGCACCACAATGCTGGAACTCGAAACCGCGTCATCCAGCAGCGCCGCTGGCGCAGCGCTGGCGAAGCTGAAGTTGTTGTCCGCGCCCGAACCGAAGCCGAGCGTGGCGGAGAGCAGCACCGAGACATCGCTGCCGCTGGGATTGTAAAGCCCGATGAAGTAGCGTCCCAGGTTGAGCGGCGGCCCGACGGAAATGGAATTGCCGGGCGGCACGCCGTTCGTCAAATCCGCGCGCTGGTCGAAATCCGCCGTCGTCGGCTCGTTGCCGAGTTTTTCATACATTTGGATCGCCGGCACGGCGGTGGGCGGCAGGTTGGTGCCGTAAAAAGTCAGGTTGGTGTAGCCGGGCGGCACGTCCACATAATCAATGAACCAGCCGTGCGCCGGCACAGAAACGATGACCCCGCCGCCGGTCAGATTGCGGTGCGGCTGAATCTTCATGGTCAGCACGCTGACGCGGCCGGTGCTGTTCAACTTGTTGTCCGTCTCGTTCAGAATGAACAAGCCCGGCGTGGACTTGCCCCGGAGATCCACGAGGCTGCCCGGCCCATCGGTATGTTGTGAGCCGGCGATGGGATTGCGGCTGTCGTCATAAACCAGCGGCGCCGTGCCAAAGGTATTGCGCGAACCGTCATGGCTGTGGCTGTTCAACACGACGTAATTCTTGTCAAAAGAAAGAATGTCATACAGGTCACCGATATTCTCGTGCTCGTTCAAATTCGTCACGGTCACCTTTTCCATCTGCATCGGATACAGAGCCAGCGCAAGGACATTGGTCACGCCGGGCTTCGGATTGCTGCCGTCGGGAATGTTGACCGGCAACAGCATGCCGTTGACGATCTGGTTGCCGTTCGCGTCCAGCGAGCTGAACGGCACGGAGGTGAACACCGCCAGGAACGTGTATTCCGCCGCCATATGATCCTCGGATTTCACGCCGACGTAATAGACCTGGCCGGGCTGCGAGTTGGGGAAGGCCACAAACTCCGTGCCGCCCC
>CAYUGC010000020.1:0-27790 GCA_964444085.1 uncultured Bifidobacteriaceae bacterium
ATGCAGAAAATCCTCATGCGCCAGAAGGAAGACCTCGAAGCCGCGCTCAACCGCGCGCGCGGCCAGGATTTTGTCAACGTCAGCACGGAAGTTGTCGGGCCGGGCACGGTGGTGAAGGTCACGGATCTTTCCAGCAACCAGACCGAGACGTTCACCATCCTGGGCGCGTGGGATTCCGATCCCGACGCGGGCGTCATCAGCTACCTCACGCCCGTCGCGATGGCGCTGGTCAACCGCAAGGTCGGCGACGAGGTGGAATTTGAGCTGCACGGCGGCAAGCGCCGTCATCGCATCGAAAAAATCGCGGCGTGGAAGACGGTGGCGCCGGCGGCCTGAAAGATTTGCAACGCAAAACCGGAAGTGGAATCAAAGCCACTTCCGGTTTTCTATTTTTCCAATCCGCGTTTTTTCAGCAGCGGTTCCGCACGAACATTTTCCCCGGCAACTGTTTCACCAGTCGCTTCATCTCCAGGCCGAACAGCGCCACGTTCACCGCCGAGCTGGGCAGGCCGCTCGCGCGGATGATTTCGTCAATGCTGGATTCGTCGTCCGCCTTCACCGCGTCAAAGATTATTTGTTCGTTTTCATTCAGCTCCAGCGCCGGCAAAACGCCCGTTTCGCTGGCCGAAGCCGGCCGGTTGCTCGCCGGAAACAGATACTCGAACTCGCTCAAAATATCTTCGATGCCCTCGCACAGCTTCGCGCCTTTTTTGATGAGTTCGTGACAGCCCTTGCTGCGCGGCGAATCAATCCGCCCCGGCACGGCAAAAATCTGCCGGCCATATTCCGTCGCAAAATTCGCCGTGATGAGCGCGCCGCTGGAAAGGTTTGCTTCGACCACCACCGTTCCCAAAGTCATGCCGGCGACGATGCGGTTGCGGATGGGAAAACTCTGCTTGTCCGCCGGCCGGTTGAAAGGAAATTGCGTGATGACCGCGCCGTTGCTGGCAATTCGCTCGAACAGCTCCGCGTTTTCCGGCGGCCAGACCAGATTGATGCCGGTGCCGAGCACGGCAATCGTCCGGCCTTTTCCCGAAAGCGCGCCCTGATGCGCCGCGGTGTCTATGCCGCGCGCGCCGCCGCTCACCACGGTCACGCCGGTGTAGGCGAGTTGATACGCCAGCTTGCGCGCAGTCTCGATGCCGTAGTGCGTCGTCATGCGCGAGCCGACCATCGCCACGGCGTTTTTGTCCTTCGCGGTCAATTCGCCTTTCACATAAAGCACGAGCGGCGGATCGTAAATCTCCCGCAGCGACGGCGGATAATTTTCGTCGGACTGGATTAGGACGTGGCTGCCGAAATCGGCGATGCGTTTCAATTCGCCCGCCAAATCAACGGATTTTTCCCACGACGAAATTTTTTCGGCGGTGTCATCGCCGATGTTTTGGACGCGGAGCAGCTGGGATTTGGACGCGGAAAGGATTTTGGGCGCGTCCCCGAAAAATTCGAGCAGCGACCGGGCGCGCACCGGCCCGACCCCTTCAATGAGGTTCAACGCGATGAATGCTTCGCGGGAGTCCATGGGGTTTGATAACGGCTGGCGCAAACGGCGGCAAGAATTGTTTTTTCGGTGGAACCGCCAAGACGCCTGGGTTTTAAACAAGGGGCTGTCTAAAAATGTTTGGGACATCCTCCTCGTCGTCGTCCTCGTCCTCGGGTTTTTCAGGGATTTCGAGGACGAGGACGACGACGAGAACGAGGAGGAGGATGCGGGCCGCGCAGAATTTCCACCGCATCTTAAGGCGTCTGGGCAGTTGATTCTGCGCCCGACCTGAAATTCCCGCTTGTCATCCCGCTTTTGACTGCTATTCTGACCGGCCATTTTTATGAAGACGGACATTCACCCGAAATATGTGGACGCCGAGATCCGTTGCGCCTGCGGCAACGTGATCAAGACCCGTTCCACCAAGCACACCATCATCGTCGGCATTTGCAATACCTGCCATCCGTTCTACACCGGCCAGCAGAAGTTCGTGGACACCGCCGGCCGCGTGGACAAGTTCCAGCAGCGCGCCGCCAAGACCGCCGCCGCCGCCGAGGCCTTCGCCACCAAGAAGAAGAAAAAGGCCTAGCTTTTCTACCCGCACCGCCCGCAGCACCGGAAGTTCCCGGAGTTGCGGGCGGTTGTTTTTTTGCGCCCGGTTAATTTACGATTTACGATTGCCGCGCCGCCTGCCGGATCGCTTGTAAATCGCAAATCGTAAATCACAAATGGATCTCAAGCCGCACATCGAAAAATTCCGCCAGCGCTTTGCCGAGCTCGAATCCTTGTTGAGCAATCCCAAGGTTTTTGACAATCCGCAAGCCGCGCAGGAATTGTCGCGCGAATATGCCCGGCTGAGAGACCTCGTCGTCGCGGGCACGGCGTATTTAAAAACCGTCGCCGACTTGGAAGAAAATCGCGCGCTGCTCAAGACCGAATTGCCCGATTCCGAACTCGCGCAGATGGCGAAGGAAGAAATCGCGCGGCTGGAAGCGGCCGACAAAAAACTCGCGCAGCAAATCCAGTTCGGCCTCGTGCCGCCGGACGCGACCGATTCACGCAACACCATCGTCGAAATCCGCGCCGGCGCGGGCGGCTCGGAATCCGCCCTGTTTGCGGCGGATTTGTATCGGATGTATTGCCGTTACGCCGAGGCGCGCGGCTGGAAAACGCAGACGCTCGATTCCAGTGTGTCGGACCTGGGCGGCTTCAAGGAAATCATTTTTCAGATCAACGGCGCGGACGTTTTCAAACGGATGAAATACGAGAGCGGCGTCCACCGCGTCCAGCGCGTGCCCGCGACCGAGGCGCAGGGGCGCATTCACACCAGCACCTGCACGGTCGCGGTTTTGCCCGAGGCGCAGGAGGTGGACATCGAAATCAAGCCCGACGAAATCGAGATCAATTGCTGCCGCGCGTCCGGCAAGGGCGGCCAGGGCGTGAACACCACGGATTCCGCCGTGCAAATTATTCACAAGCCCACCGGCCTGATCGTGCGTTGCGCCGACGAGCGCTCGCAGCAAAAAAACCGCATCACGGCCATGACGGTTTTGCGCTCGCGTTTGCTCGAGGCGAAGATCGCCGAGGAGAACGCGAAATACGCCGCGCATCGCAAGGACCAGATCGGCACCGGCGACCGCAGCGAAAAAATCCGCACCTACAATTTTCCGCAGAATCGCGTCACGGATCACCGCATCGAGGTGACGCTCTACAACCTGTCCGTGTTCATCGAGGGCAATCTGGACGAACTGATTGAGCCGCTGATGACGCACGACATGGAAGCTAGGCTGGCAGCCATACAAACATGATTTTACCCGCCCACATCAAAGGACTGATTTTCGACTGCGACGGCACTTTGGCCGACACCATGCCGCTGCACTGGCACGCGTGGCAGATGGTCACGCAGCGGCACGGATTGCATTTTCCCGAAGACCGGTTTTATTCGCTCGGCGGCGTGCCGTCGCGCGACATCCTGAAGATGCTCGCGGCGGAACAAGGCCGTTCGCTCGACCACATTGCCGTGGCGCACGAAAAGGAAAACGCCTATCTGCCGCTGATGTCGCAGGTCGGGCCGATCCATGAAGTCGTGGAAATCGCCAAAGCGAACCACGGGAAAATTCCGCTGGCGGTCGCGTCCGGCGGCACGCAGTCCATCATCTGCGATGTGCTGGAACACTTGAAAATACGGCATCTTTTCGCCGCCGTCGTAACGAGCGAAATGGTGAAGCACCAGAAACCCGCGCCGGACATTTTTCTCGAAGCCGCGCGGCGTATCGGCGTGGAGCCGAAACTCTGCCGCGCTTACGAAGATACCGACCTCGGCCTCACCGCCATCCGCGCCGCCGGCATGGACGCCGTGGATGTGCGCCATCTGCGCAGTTAAATCTGCTCACCAAAATTGCCACGCGCCGCGCGTGACGACCCAGACGCCGAGCAGGAAGTTGGTGATGGCATGCGCGGTCATGGCGTCGCCGAGGCGGTTTTTGCGCAGCACCAGCCATTGATACGCCGCGCCGCACAGGATGCCGGCGAGCCATTCATTATGCGAGAAGCCAAAGATGAACGCCGTGGCGAAAAGCGACTTCAGGCAAAAGCGGTTCAGCGGTATGGACAAAAATTCATGCTGCGCGATGTAGCGATACAAAAACGAGCGGTAAAAAACTTCTTCGATCGGCGGCACGACGAAGGTTGAACCCAAAATCCGCACGGCGACGAACAGCCACGCCAGCGCGGAACCGTGGCCAAATTGCTCGGTGGGATTCCAGGCCGCCGCCAGTTTCCCCGGCGGGTGGGACAACCCGAGTTTGACCCACAGCGAACTCTGCGTCGTCCATTCGCCGCTGACGCCAATCCACACAAAAAAAATTCCGACGCCGACCACCACCGCCTCCCAGGAAAAGGCCCAGCGCATTTCGGCGATGAACGGGCGCAGGACAAAAATCATGCTCAGGCCGGCGAGGGTTTTGGCGAGGTAAAACCAGTAGGCCGAGGCCGCGCCGAACTCGCCCTGCGCCGCCGTGAGCAGCACGAAAATGACGAACGGCAGCAGGCGCACCGCCGTGGGGTGGTTCCGAAATTTTCCCGGCAGTCCCATGCGTCAGTTGGACATGCCGAGCTTGAGCGGCTTGTTGTCGGGGCCGACGAGCGTCACGGTGTAGCGGGTGATTTCCTTGACGCGGTAGTCGAGGTAACGGTCGCCGGGGCGCACGGTCTTTCCATCCACGATGGCGACGGGATCTTTGGTGGAATAAAAAATCCCCTGTAATTTCGGTCCGTTCTCCGGGTTCACCACCGTCACCACCGGGGGTGGCGTGGCGATGACCGCGGTGCTGACATCGGCCACGGCTTGCGTGGCGACGGTTTCGGCGGTGACGGTTTCCACCACATTGCGGACCGTGCGATGCGCCGAGGCGAGGCCGATGACAAAGACGACGGCGAAGACCAGCACAATCACGATGGCCGGGATGAGCCAGACCTTGCGCGAGTCTGGCTCGTCGTCGTCCGGCGGCAACGGCGGCAGCGGGCGCTGCGGAATCCGCGGCGGTGCCTGCCGGGCCTGCTTGAGGGCGTCATTGATAAGGCTCATGCGTGGATGTCTCCTTCCAGTTCGCGGATGGCGCGACCAACCATCCAATAATTAATCCGCTGGCTGCGGCCAACAAAGCCGGCCAGCAGCGCCTTGTCGCAAACGGCATTGACCAGCCGTGGTATGCCGCCACTGTAACGGAACACCCGCCACACCGCCGGCGTGGTGAAGGCCGGCTGCCCGCGCGACCCGGCCAGCGCGAGCCGGTGGTGGATATATTGGCCAACCTCCGTGCAATTCAGCGGGCGCAGATGATACCGCACGGTGATGCGCTGCCGCAATTGCTTCAGACGCGGGCTGTTCAGCCGGTCGCGCAATTCCGGCTGGCCCATCAGGACGATTTGCAGCAGCTTGCGGTCATCCGTCTCGATGTTAGAAATCAGCCTCACCTGTTCCAGCAAATCTTCCGTCAAATTCTGCGCCTCGTCCACAATCAAAACCGTCTCCCGGCCGGCGAGCGTCTGTTTCAGCAAAAAATCGCTGATCGTGGAAATCGTTTCCAGCCGGTCCTTGCCCCTGACTTCCAAGCCGAATTCGCCGGCGATGGCCTTCATCAATTCGTCGCCGCTCAACACCGGGTTCAAAATCAGCGCCGTGGAAAATTTCCCGTCGAGCTGTTCCAGCAGCGCGCGGCAGAGCGTCGTCTTGCCCGCGCCCACCTCGCCGGTGAGCTGCACGAAGCCCTTGCGTTCGCGGATGCCGTAGAGCAGATGGTTGAACGCCTCGCGGTGCTTGTTGCTGTGGAAAAGGAAGCGCGGGTTCGGCGTGATGTCGAACGGCGCGAGCTTCAATCCGTAAAACTCCAGATACACACAGCGCTTTTAGCAGAAACCGGCGCAGTTGGCCAAGCAAAGGTTTTGCGGAAGATTCATGATTGAAATCGCCATCCTACCGCGAAATGGCGCGCACGGCTGCCACCAGCGCCGCCGCCTCCGCCGGCGTGCCGATGGTGATGCGCAGATAATCGCTGACCTCCGGCGCGCTGAACCAGCGGACGAGGATTTTTCGGTCGCGCAGTTTTTGCAACCACGCTTTCGCCTGGAACAGCGGCGGCTTGGCCAGAATGAAATTCGTCTGGCTCGGCAGCACGCGGAAACCCAGCTTCGTCAGCTCACGCGCAAGCGATTCGCGCGTGGTGATGATCTTTTTGAAATTGGCGCGGTAAAATTTCAAGTCGTCTAGCGTCGCTTCCGCCGCAATCTGGCCGAGGCCGTTGACATTGTAGCTGTCGCGGATTTTGTCCAGCGCCGCGATGAGTTCCGCATGGCCGATGAAATAGCCGACGCGCTGGTAGCACAGCGAATATGCCTTGGAAAACGTCCGCGCCACCAGGACGTGCGGAAATTTCAGCGCCAGCGTTGCCGCGTTTTCATTGGCGAAATCCACATACGCCTCGTCCAAAATGACCACGCCTTTTTGCGCCCGGCAAAGTTTTTCCAGCGCGGCAGTTGGGTAGCCGCGCCCGCCCGGCGCGTTCGGCGTGGTGACGAAGGTGAGCGCGGCGTGAAAGTCCCATTTTCCACCGCGCCGCAATCCCGCCACGGGTGGAATGGAAAAATCCGGATTCAGGGCGACGGCGTTTTTTGCCGCGCCGTGGATGTCCGCCAGCACCGGATACAGCGAATAGCTCGGCGTGAAATATTGAACCGTGGCCTTTGCGTTGTTCCGCTGGCCGCTGGCCGCTGGCCGCTTTGGCTCGGTGAACGCCCGCGTCGCCAGTGCCAGCACTTCGTCCGAACCATTGCCGACGAGGATGTTTTCCGGCTGGCAGCCGTGCAGCTTCGCGAGTTTGGCGCGCAGTTTTTCAGCGGTCGGGTTGGGATACAGCCGCAGCCGGCCGTCCACCGCCGCCTTGACCGCCGCCAAAACTTTCGGCGACGGCGGATAAGGGTTTTCGTTGGTGTTCAGCTTGACCAAGCCCTTGATTTTCGGCTGTTCGCCGGGAACGTAGGCGTGCAGCCGTTGCACCAGCGGGCGGATGAGCGGATTCATTTTTGCCATGCGCCGATTATGCCAGCCTGCCGGCTCGTAACAAAAATTTTTCCGCAAAAAAGTGGAATAACGTTGACACAATTTTCGCGCGTGAAAAAATCCCGCCAACGTTTCAGGGAAATTTTGACTACGCCGTTTCAAAATTCAAACCGCCGCCGCATTCGCGGCGGCAAACTCCGCTTCCGCCATATCAACCTGTGAAAAACTACATTCTCGACACCAACGTCCTGCTCCACGACCCGAATTCGCTGGTCAATTTCAAGGAGAACACCGTCCTCGTGCCCATCGAGGTCATTGAGGAGATTGACCGCTTCAAGCGCGAGTCCACCGAGCTGGGCCGCAACGCGCGCACGGTCTCGCGGATGCTCGACGGTTTTCGCGGCGAGGGCAGCCTGAACAAAGGCGTGGACCTGCCCAACGGCGGAAAACTCAAAATCGCCGTCCACAAAAGCCCCCACGGCGACAGCTTTTTCTCCAAGGATTCGGTGGACAACCAAATCCTGGCGGTGGCCTTCGAAATTCAGAAAACGCAACCGAAAAACGCAACCATTCTCGTCTCCAAGGACATCAACCTGCGCATCAAGGCCGACGCCATCGGCGTGCTGGCGGAGGATTACGAGACGGACCGCGTGTTCATCACCGACCTTTACACCGGCATGGTGGAGCAGACCGTGTCGCCGGAAAAAATTGCGGCATTCCGCGCGAAGAGCGAATTCGCGTTGCCGGAGGGGAAAAATTATTTTCCGAACGAATACTGCACGCTCACCGATGAATCGAACCCCAAAAAGACCGCGCTGGGCAAGGTGGATGCCACTGGCAAAAAGCTCATTCCCATCCTCGACTGCCGCGAAGGCGTCTGGGGCATCAAGCCGCGCAACCGCGAGCAGCATTTCGCGCTCGACGCGCTGCTCGATGACCGCATCAAGCTCGTCACGCTGATGGGCAAGGCCGGCACGGGAAAGACTCTGATTGCGATGGCCGCCGGCCTGAAACGCGTGGTGAATGACCGCGAGTTCCGCCGGTTGGTGGTGGCGCGGCCGACGATTTCGATGGGCAAGGAACTGGGCTTTTTGCCCGGTTCGCTGGAGGAAAAACTCGCGCCGTGGATGCAGCCGATCCATGACGCGCTGGAGATGTTGAGCGATTTGAACATGGGCCACGAACATCGCCGTGCCAGCGACCTGATGCGCAGCGGCAGCATCGTGGTGGAGGCGTTGAGCTACATTCGCGGACGCAGCATCGCGAACCAGTTCATGATCATTGACGAGTCGCAGAACCTCACGCCGCTGGAGGCCAAGACCATTGTCACCCGCGTCGGCACGGGCACGAAGCTGATTTTCACGGGCGATCCCTACCAGATTGACAACCCGTATGTGGACTCGTCGTCGAACGGTTTCAACTACGTCGTCAGCCGCTTCCGCGACCAGGCGATTGCCGCGCACATCGAGCTGCAGAAGGGGGAACGGTCCGAGCTGGCCGAGCTGGCGGCGAACATTCTATGACCGCCCCCGGGTCGGTCGCTTCGCCTAACTATAAGCAGTTGAACTGCTTTCACGTCAACCGCACAAAGCAGCGCTGACGGCTGTCTGGCCACGCTAATTTACCAATTGACATTCGTCGTAAATCAGCAGAAGTTCCTCACGAACATAACGTAATATGATTTCAAACGAACGCCCATCACCGTATGGCCGGCGCCCTTATCAGGGGCAGGGTTACGGTGCGCCCAAATACAACAACTACAACCAGCAGCCCCGCCCGCCCGTCAACGAAGACACTTTGAAAACTGCGGAGGTTCAGATTGAACGGAAAAATTTTGTCCTCACCTTGAAGGAAAATCCGCGCGGTCGTTTTCTCCGCATTACCGAGGATGTTGGCGGACGTCGCGACACTATCATCATCCCCTCGACTGGCTTGGCCGATTTCAAAAAACTGGTGGACGAAATGGTCAAGGCTTCGGACGAAATCCCCCCGAAGCAGCCCGCGCCCGAACCGCAGGCCTGAAGCGCCAAACCTTTCCAAACTCCGGTGGAATTATTTTTCCGCCGGAGTTTTTTTCGTCTTGGCCTTCGCCGGCTTCACCGGCTTGGCGTCGCCCCAAAGTCCTTCGAGATCGTAGCGTTGGCGCGCTTCCGTGTGCATGACGTGGACGATCACGTCGAAATAATCCAGCACCACCCAGTTGCCGCCGGTCGAGCCTTCCGAGCGCGTCGGACGCAGGTCATGTTCGTCGCGCAGCCGGCTATGGATTTCCTCGATGATGGCGCGCAGGTGCGGCTGGCTGGTGCCGGTGGCGATGACGAAATAATCCGTCACGCTCGACAGCTTGCGCACGTCGAGGACCGCGATGTTTTCCGCCTTTTTGTTGTCCGCGAATTCGCGGCAGAGCAGCGCCAGTTTTTTGGAATCCATATATTCTGGGGCAATTAAACCACAAATGGCCGCGGATGGACATGGATAAATTTCAAAACGCGGTTTCGCGCGAACTTTTCTAAAGATAAAGCGGCCCCAAGCGCATCGCCTCCGCCACGGCGGCGGGAACCAGGTTTTCCACCGGCAATCCGGCCTTCACCCGCGCGCGGATTTCCGACGACGAAACGGCGAAGGGAAAACCGCGCAGCAACCGCCCGCGAAACGGCGGCGGAAAAACCGGCAACGCGCCGCCCGGACGCGGGATCGCCACGAACTCCGCCAGCCGCGCCAGTTCCGCCGGCTCGCGCCATTCGTTCAGCTTCGGCACGTTGTCCGCGCCGACGAGGTAAAACAGCTCCGCGCCGGAAAATCGCTGCGCGTAATCGCGCAGCGTGTTCACCGTATAGGAAATACCGCCGCGCCGGATTTCCTGGTCGTCAATTTCACAGTTCGTTTTTCCCGCGAGCGCGAGGCGCAGCAACTGCAAACGCACGGCGGCGGGCGCGGGGTGGTTTTCCGGCTTGAACGGCGATTGCGCCGCCGGGATGAAAAACAACCTGTCCAATCCCAGTTCCTCCATCGCCGCCTGCGCGACGAGCAGATGGCCGAGGTGAACCGGGTCGAACGAGCCGCCGTAAATTCCGAGCTTCATCAGTTTTAAGTTTTGAATTTTTAGTTTTGAGTTTCGGAAACCGAAATCCAACTAAAAACTTGAAATTAAAAACGCAAAAGCTGACACCGCCAATCAAATCGGCTCCAGATAATCGAGTTCCTTGTCGTGCGTCTCCTCCAAACCGCGCAGCGCCCAGAGCGCGATAAGCACGCAGGCGAAGGAGATCGCCGCCGCCGAGGCGACGATGCCGCACACCGGTTTGAGGTGGTTGAACGCAAGCGTCAGCGGCACGGTCGCGCCGCGCACGAAGTTCGGCACGGTGGTGGCCACGGTCGCGCGGATGTTGGTGCCGAACTGCTCGGCGGCGATGGTGACGAACACCGTCCAGTAGCCGACGCCAAAGCCGAGCAGCAAAATCGTCAGGTAAAACGTGCCGTTCGACTGGCCGGCGGCGAGAAAATACGCCGCCATCGCCAGCGCGGTGAAAATGAGGAACAGGAACAGGATTTTCCGCCGCGATTGCAGCACCTGGCTGAAATAGCCGCTGGCAAAGCCGCCAAACGTGATCCCGAGATAACAAAACGCGATGGCCTGCGCGACCTTGATTTCGCCCTGGATTTTCAGCGCGCCGGAAATTTCCGGCGAGAACGTCACCAAAATTCCCACGATGCACCACAGCGGCAAACCGATGAGGATGCAGCGGAGATATTTCATGAAACGGGCAAGGTTGTTGAACAGCATCAGGAAATTTCCGCGCGAAACGTGCGTCGGCGCGGCGCGGAGTTGTTGGAACATCCCCGATTCCGCCACGCTCAAGCGCAGCACGAGCAGCACTAGGCCGAGGCCGCCGCCGATGAAATACGCCGTGCGCCATTCCACGCGCTGCGCCACCAGCCCGCCGATGACCGCGCCGAACACGCCAACGGTGGCGATGATGGTCGTGCCGTAACCGCGCAGCGCCTTCGGCAAAATTTCCGTGACGAGCGTGATGCCGCCGCCGAGTTCGCCGGCCAAACCAAAGCCGGCGACGAAACGCCACACGGCGTAGGCCTCGATGGAATGCACAAAACCATTGGCAATATTGGCGATTGAATAGAGCAGGATTGAGCCGAACAGCAGCGCGACGCGCCCGACGCGGTCGCCGAGGATGCCGAAGAAAATTCCGCCGGCCAACATTCCGAGCATTTGCAAATTCAGCAGCAGGATGCCGTGGCTGACGAGCAGCTCGCCGGAATAACCCATGTCCTTGAGGCTGGGGAGGCGCAGGATGGCAAACAGAATCAGATCATACACGTCCACGAAATAGCCGAGCGCGCCGACGATGACGGCAGGCTTGAGGATTTGGCGCAGGACGGACGGCGGATGGCTCATGCAAAGTTTTTTCGCTGGCGAATCGTAGATTGTAAATCCAGAATCGTAAATTGAAATGACTCGTCACTGCCATCTTTGCGGCGAACCGTGGACGCTCAACGGCAATCCCGGCCGCGGCGAGGTCTGCATGAAGTGCCGCGCGGACTTGCGCGTGTGCCTGAACTGCCAGAGCTACGACCCGCATGTGGCGGAGCAGTGCCGCGAGCGGCGCGCCGACCTGGTGCTGGAAAAGGCCGTCGGCAATTTCTGCGAGTATTTTGAATTCGCCCGCCGGAAATGGGTGGCGAAGGAAGTCAAATTGACCCGCGAGGAGGCGGCACGTGCGCACCTGAAAAAATTGCTCGGTGATTAAGCCCGAAATGAAAACCGAAACCTGCGTCCGTGACGTTTCCTGGGAAGTGGCGGAAAACCCGGCGTTCACCGCCTGTCCCTCACCGGCGGTCAGCGTCGTCATCACGCTTTACAATTACGCGGCCTACATCGGCGGCTGTCTCGACAGCGCGCGCGCCGCGCGCACCGAAGGTTTGCCCGGCGGCTTCGAGGTGGTCATCGTGGATGACTGTTCGAAAGACAATTCGGTGGCCGTGGCCGAAAAATACCTCGCAACCAGTCCGTTGCCGATTCGTCTGGTGAAAAAAAGTGCGAACACCGGCCTCGCCGACGCGCGCAACATTGGTTTGCTGCAAGCCCGCGCGCCGTATGTTTTTACCTTGGACGCGGACAACGAAATTCGCCCCGACTGCCTGCGCGAACACTACGCGGCATTGTCCGGAACCGATTTTGCGGCGTCCTATGCCATCATCAACCGTTTCGACCACACGACCCGCGCCAGCGTGGGAACGATGTCCGATGTCGGGTGGAGTGTGGCGCGGCTGGTGTCGGGACCGTGCATTGATGCGATGGCGATGGTCCGCAAGGAAGCCGTGCTGCGGCTCGGCGGATACTCGGTGGAATACGGCGGCCATCTGCCGCAAGGCTGGGAAGATTACGACCTGTGGTTGAAGCTGGCGATGGCCGGCTACGCGGCGAAATTTATCCCGAAAATCTTGAGCGATTACCGTGTGCACGGCCAGTCCATGCTGCAGGCGCTCAATCCGCACCAGGGCCGGCTGGCGGCGCACTTCACGCGGAAATTTCTCCCGCTCATCGCGGCGCACAACGACCAGCCGGTGCTGTTCGGCATTCCACGCCGCGAACTGCTGATGTATTGTTCGCAGGGCCGTGGCCTTCAGTTCACCACGGGCAAACTGCCGCCGCGCTTCATCCATAAGCTGCTCGGGAAAAAGCTGACCCGCAGCATTGGCAAGCGGCTGGCGGATATTTTTTTCTGGCTGCACCCCTGAGCGTTTGCGACCCCAAATTCACCCATGGAAGAATGTTTGAAATCCGCCGCCGGCAAAGCCCGCGCCATCGCCATCCTCGGCATGCACCGCAGCGGCACTTCCACCGTTGCGCGGGCGGTAAACCTGCTCGGGGTGCCGCTCGGCCGCCGCGAGGAAATGATGCAGGCCACGCCGGACAATCCCGAAGGCTACTGGGAACATCTCGGTATCAACACGGTGCAAATCCAGCTGATGACGGCGTTGCAACGCGGCTGGGGCACCGCGGAACCGCTGCCGGAAAACTGGCTGCAATCGCCGGTCGTGCCGCCGTTCAAAGCGCAGCTGGCGAAAATCGTCCGCGCGGAATTCTCCGGTGAAAAATTGTGGGGCTGGAAAGACCCGCGCTCATGCCTGCTGCTGCCATTGTGGCGCGAAATTTTGACAGAGGCGGACACGGATTTGTCCTGTCTGCTAGTCGTCCGCAGTCCCGTGGACGTGGCGGGTTCGCTGATGCGCCGCGACGGCATTCCGTTCGCGCACGCGCTCGGCATCTGGTTTCATTACAACCTCGCCGCGCTGCGCGCCGCCGACGGATTGCCGCTGGTTTTTCTGAATTATGAAAAGCTCGTGGCCGCGTGGGAGCCGGTAATGCGCCACTGCGCCACCGGTTTGAATCTCGCTTGGCCGGTGGACGAAGCCGCCCACCGCGCGGCGATGGGCGCGTTCATCAAGCCCGAACTGCGCCGTAACCGTTCGTCAGCCGACCAACTGGCGACGCTGCCGGCACCGGTGCGCGAACTTTACCAGCTCATGCTCGATGCGTGCGAATCGCCGCCGGCCGGCGGCGAAAAATTTGTCGTGACCGTGGCGCGGCTGGCGCGCGAGTTTCAGGACTACGCGACGTTTTTTTCCACAACGCTTATCGGCACGACCTTCGACGCTCCGCACGAGGAGATGCACCGCCGGCTCTCGCAAAATCTGGAAGGCGGCCTCGCCCAATTGCCCGGCGCCGGCAAACCGCCAGGCCGCGAACTGGTGATGGCGTGGCGCGAAAACCAGCAACAGCCATTTGCATTTGCCACCGTCCGCTGCCGGCGTCGTGCCCCGGAATTTTGGCAAAAAATCTTGGGGAAACAAAATTACCGCAGCCTGTGCAAGCGGCTGGCGGAACTTTACTGCTGGCTGCACCCATGAGCGCCGCGCCAAAAATCAGCGTCGTTATCCCCGTCTTCAACAGCGCGCGGTATCTGCCGGAATGTCTCGACTCCATTTTGGCACAGGATTTTTGCGACTTTGAGATTTTGATTTCCGACGACGGCTCGACGGACGGATCGCTGGACATCATCAAAAACTACGCGCAAAAGGATGCGCGCATCCGCTGGTGGCAGAACGAAAAAAACCTCGGTCTCACCGGCAACCACAACGCCGTGATGCGCGCCGCGCGCGGCGAGTTCATCAAGTTTGTCCACCAGGACGACAAAGCCTTGCAGCCGACCGCACTTGCCAAAATGCTGGAACCGCTCGAGCGCGACGCCTCGGTGTCACTCGTCGGCGCGGCCTCGGAACTCATCAATTCCAAATCGCAGGCGCTCGCCGTGCGGAATTATTTTCAGAAAACCGGCACGCTCGACGGCAAGGACGTCATCGTGAAATGCCTCGAAGAAAACAAAAACATCCTCGGCGAACCGACGCTGGTGATGTTCCGCCGCCGCCAGGCGGCGCGCGGCTTCGACCCGCGCTATCGGCAGATCGTGGACATGGAATTTTGGTTTCACCTGCTTGAGCAAGGCCGGTTCGCCTACATCGCCGAGCCGTTGTTCGGCTTCCGCGTGCATCCGCAGCAGGCCTCGGCGGCCCATGCGCGCTCCGGTGCGGCGCGCGAAGAACAAATGCTGCTGCTCACCGACTACTGCGCGAAGCCGTGGCTCGCCGCGCACGCCACGGCGCGGATGTGGTTCAAACAAATTTATTATCTGCGGAAAAAATATGGCGAACGCGCCGCGCCTTTGATTGCGCAGGCCAAACCGGCAATTTCGCCGCTGGCATATGCGTGGTGCTGGCTGGAACACCGCGCCACCGCGCCACTCGTCCGGCTGAAGGAACGCCGGACGCGCCAGCGGCTCAAGGAATAAGCCCGCGTTCGCGCGCCGATTTTTCCAGCGCCGCCTCCACCAGCGCCGCCTCCACCAGCGCCGCCGTGCGATCCCAGGAAAGTTTTTCCGCCAGCGCACGGCCCTTGCGGATAAATTTTTCTCGCTCGGCGGGATTCATCAGCCGTCCGATTGCACCGGCGATTTCCGCCGCGTCTTTCGGGTGGTTCAGCAAAATCGCCTCGCCGTCGGCAATCATCTCCGCCATGCCGGCGTAAGTGGCGCAACTGAAAATCGCCGGACAGCCGTGCGCCATCGCCTCCAGCGGCGACATCGGGCCGGCATCGGAAAGCGTCGGCAAAACAAATATGTCGGCGGCGGCGTAAAAATCGGAAGTGTTTTTCACCAGCCCGGCCCAGAAAATCTTTCCGCCGACGCCCAGCGCGGCGGCCTGCTGGCGGTAAGGTTCCGCGTCGCCGCCGCCGAGCACGGCAAGCTTCACCGACTGGTTTTTCAGCAGCGCCAGCGCGGCGATGAGCGCGTCCAGGCCTTTGCGCTTGAATTCGGAACCGACAAAAATCAGCAGCGTCTCGCCGTCGGCCACCTGCAATTTTTCCCGCCAGATTTTCCGCGCGGCGGAAACGTCTGTCGCCGGCAAATCCGTGCCGGGATGCGCGCTGGAAAATCTTTCGTCGGGAATCGGGTAAAAATGCTGCACCTCGCGCTGGATCATTTGGGAGACGGCGATCCAGCTCCGCCCCGGCTGCGGACGGTAATGTTTTTTTTCCAGGCACCAGTAGGCCCAGACGCGCGGCTCGGTCAGGATTTTCAGCCAGACGCGGAACGGATTTTTCCGCTGCCCGCCCGGCACCCCAAAAAGTCCGCCGACAAACGTGCCGGAGTGGATGTGCATCACGTCAAACCCCGTGGCGCGTTCGTGGGTGTGGACGACATCGAAACCGCGGACGTGGCGCGCCGTCCACCATGCAAACCACCACTGGCTGACGAACGCCGGCTTGCGGAACGGTCGCGGCACGCGGTGAAAAAAAATGTTCCCGCCGGCTTCGCCCTCGAACTCGTGCGCGAAAACGTGAACCTCGTGCTTCTGCGCCAGCCGCCGCGCGACCTCCACGGCGTAGCGCTCGGCGCCGCCGGTGGTCAGGTAGCGCCGGATGAGCAGGGCGATTTTCACTTGGCGAAAAATTCCACGCTGGTTCAGCGCCCGGCGGGCTGCTGGTAAAGCTGCGGATTGAGCCGCGCATCGTTATACATCTTGAACTGGCGATACAGTTTGAACCGCCGCGTGCCGGCCTGAAGTTCGGCGAGAAAACTTTTCAGGCAGTTGGCCAGATCGGCGTGCTGCTCCTCCAGTAACGCGCATTTCTGCGCGCATTTTTCGCGCTGCGCGGCGTCCGCGGTTTCGCGGTTCGCCTCGATCTTCATGTGAAAAATCTTCAGCGCCATGATGGAGAGCCGGTCCGCGATCATGCCGGGCGTCTCGGAATGTAGCGGCGCGGCGGGCGGCGCGGGCGGCAGCTGGCCGAGCAGCCACACGTCGAACCGCTCGATGGCGTCGTTGCGCGCTTGGTTGCAGCGGTCAATGGTGCGCTTGGCTTCGCGCACGCTGGCCGGACCGAGATCATCGCGGCGCGCGATGTCCTCGGCGTGCCACAGGTCGAAATTCATCCGATGGTTGTCCTCGATGGCCGGCCACGGCTCGCCAGTTTTCGGCGGCGTGGGCGCGTCGTGCCACTGGCGCGTCCATTCAGCCTGCGCCCGCATGACGGCCTCGATTTCGATGATGGAATTCTTCATTTCAAATTTTTTTGGCGCGTTCCGCCAGCGCCGCGCCGACGGTCTCGACCACTTTTTCAAAGGTGATTTTCGCGATGGGATGGCGCGGCGGCGGCGCGACGGCCCAATCGGGATGGCGGAACGGCAGCGCGTTGGCCGAGACCGCCGGCTCCACGAGCATCACCACGCGGCAACCCAGCGCGACGGCCAGGTGCAAAAATCCGGTATCGCCGCCGACGACGAGCGTGGACAATTTCATCAGCCCGGCGTCGGTCAGGCGCGGCAGGTGTTCCGGCACGGCGCAGCCGATCTGCCGCGCCTGCTCCAAATACGGCTGGTCCGCCGGACCGCCGCCCATGATAATCTGGACGCCGCGTTCGCGCCAATGCTTTGCGAGCGCGAGGTAGTTTTCAAACGGCCAGTTCTTGTGCGGCGTGCTGGTGAACGGCTGGAAATAAATCAGCGGCGCGGCGGCATCAATTTTGTTCGCCACCAGCCACGCGCGGGCATTGGCCAGCGACGCTTCCGGTAAAATAAATTCGTTGCGGACGCTGCCCAGCTTCAAACCGCCGGCTTCCAGGACGGCGAGGCTGCGTTCGGCGTGGTGCTGCCCGTCGTCGCGATGGACGCCGAGCGTGTAGGCCCATTCGCTGCCGGCGCGATAAACGCTGCCCCAGCGCTGCCGCGCGCCGGTGAGCCGCGTGAGCCAGGCGGTCTCGCCGTAGCCCTGAAAATCCACGACCAGATCGAACTTGCCGGCGCGCAGGCGGCGCAGCAGGCCGAAGATTTGCGGGAGGCTTTTCAGCGGGTTGGCGCTCCGCATCGCCGCGCGGTCGAGCGGGATGATTTCGTCCAGCCCGCGAAAGCCGGCGAGCAGCGGCGCGTTTTCCTTCGACGTGAGAAAACTGATTTTCGCCGACGGAAAATTGTCGCGGACGACGTTCACGGCGGGCAAGGTGAAAACCACGTCGCCGATGGATTTCAACCGGATGAGCAGAATGTTTTTGGGCGCGGGCGTCATTGCGGATTTTTTCCGGCGGATTTTTGCCCCTCGCGGATTTTGGCGTAGCGCAAAAACACCTCCTGTGCCGCGAGCCGCGCGATGGCGTAGCCCTGCCAGCCGTCGAGAAAACCGCGCCGCAAAAAGTAGCTCCGCACGAAACGCCACCATGGGCGCAGGGCGATTTCGCGCACGCCGATTTTTCGATCGGCATGGTTGCGCGCAAAAAGGTCGCTGTATTCAACCATTTTCCGAACGTGATGGTTCAGGTCGTCCATCGTGTAATGGAGCAGTTCGCCGCGCAGCCGGCCGATGCTGCCGTCCACCTGTAATTTTTCATGCACCGGCACTGGCGACCAGCGCGCGCGACCGCGCTGCCACAGGCGGATCTGCCGGTCGGGATACCAGTCACCGTGCCGGATCCAGCGCCCGCTGTAAAAACTGCAGCGCGGAAAACTGTAGGCGGCGTTAGCGGCGGCGCGTTGTTCATTCGCGAGCAGCGCGGTGATTTCCGCGCGCAGTTCCGGCGAGACAACTTCATCCGCGTCGAGGTTCAGCAGCCACGGCTGCGTGCATTTTTCGGCGAGCGACTGTTTCTGCGGGCCGAAGCCTTTCCACGGTTCGCGAAAAACTTTCGCGCCAAATTCGGCGGCGATCTTGTCCGTGCCGTCGGCCACGTCGTCGTTGAGCAGCACGATGATTTCCGCCGTCCAGCCGGCCACGCTTTCCAGCGGACGGCGGATGCGGGCGGCTTCGTTGCCAGCGATGAGGCAGACGGAAATGGGCGTCATGCTAAAATTAATTGTATTCGGTTACGCCGCCGACACGGCGTTCGCGCAGCGTGCTGCCGAATTGCGCGAGTTCGGTGCGCCGCCAGTGGCGGCCGCGGCGGCTTTGGTTGAACTGGTGGATTTTGCGCTGGAGCCAGTTCTGGCCGACGACTTCGCGGTAGCGGTCGCGGTGTTCGCGCGTCATCACGACCTTGAACTTGGTGCTTTTCTGCGTGATGGAACCGAAATGATGCAGCCAGCCGCGCCCGGTGAGGGCGAGCCGGAAACCCGCCGCGCGCGCGCGCCGGAAAAAATCGTCGTCCTCGTAGCCGCCGTAATTGTTGAACCAGCCAATTTTTTCAAACACGCGCCGGTGGACGGCGAAGGCGACGCCGTGGCCGATGTCGTCGCGGCGGACATCGCGCATTTTTTGCATGAACTCGGCGGCGTGTTTTTGCCAGTCGTAATCCGCTTCACCCTCGCGCATGGCGGGACAAATGAGGTCGCAATTGTTTTCCTCGGCGAAATTCAGGATGCCCTCGAGGCAGCCGGCGGGGACGAGCACATCGTTGTTCAGCACCACCGTCCATTCGGCGGCGGACAGTTTTGCGCCCTGCGTCCACGCGGGGCCGCAGCCGACGTTGCCGGCGTTGTTGACCGTGTGGATTTGCGGATGCGCGGCAAGAAATTCCGCCGTGCCGTCGGTCGAGGCGTTGTTGATGACGATGATCTGGTCGTTGGCCACGCCGGCGCGGTTCAACGTCTCCACGCACTGTTGCGTGTAGTGGAGTTGGTTGAAAACCGGGATGACAATGGCAAGGCGCGCCTTGCCGCTGGCGGAGGACGAACTCATTGTAAATCCATGTGATTGTGGCGCGTTGATTCTAGGCGGCGCGGCGGGGAAAACAAATTCTTTTGTTTTGCGCGGCATTTGCAAAAATCAGCGCGATGATCGGCTTTCTGAAACAAATCTGGGGATTCGTGCGCCCATATCGCCTCCGGTTTTTCCTGGGGCTGGGCTGCGGCATCCTGTACGGTTTCACCAATGGCCTGCTCATCGGCGTCAGCAACGTGGTGATGCAGCTCACGTTCCGGCACGAGACCAACCTCCGCCAGAAACTCGAGGAGGCGCCGCATTGGGTCCGGCCGGCGGCCCACTGGCTCGCGGAACGGCTGCCGGAATTGCATGCGCCGGCGACGCAAACCGGGCGGTTGCTGCTGGTGGGCATCATCCCGGCGGTCATGCTGGTGCGGATCACGCTGGGCTATTTGAGCGTCTATCTCACGAACTGGTCGGCCATGCACGCCATCGCGGACATCCGCATCAAGCTGTTCGCGCACCTGCAAAACCTTTCGCTCGGCTTCTTCAACCGGACCAGCACTGGCGAACTGATCGCCCGGGTGACCAACGACACCGTGGTGCTTTACGGCATCATCGGCGGCGCGTTCTCCTCGATGGTGCGCGACCCGGTGACGATTCTTTCCATGCTGGCCGGGCTGCTGCTCCTCCAGCCCAAACTGACGCTGATTTCCGTCATTGTGTTTCCCGTGTGCGTCGTGCCCATCGTGATTTTCGGGCGCAAGGTCCGCAAGTCCGCCCGCGCCGTGCAGGAATACAACGCCGCGCTCACGAACCTGATGCATGAGTCCTTCACCGGCAACCGCGTCATCAAGGCCTACAACCTCGAGGCCACCGTCATCGGGGAATTCAATGCCATCGCGCAGAAATACGTCGGCCAGCTCATGCGCGTCATCCGCGCCAACGAAATCCCCAGCCAGCTCATGGAACTGTTCGGCGCGACCGGCATCGCGCTGGTGTTCCTCTACGTCCTGAGCCTGCCGGAGGCGCAGCGGCCGGGCATGGAGGATTTCGGCACGTTCGTGCTGGCCATCGTGATGATATACGGCCCGATCAAGACGCTGACGAAACTGCATAACCAGTTGCACCAGGCGCGCGCAGCGAGCGAACGCGTCTTCCAACTGCTCGCCACCGAGAACACGATTCCCGAACCGATCGCGCCGAAAATGCTCCACGCCGACAAGGCCGACATCGTCATCGAAAACGTGGGCTTCAGCTTCGGCGACAAAAAAGTCCTGCAAAACATCAACCTCACCGTCCGCGCCGGCCAGATGGTCGCGCTCGTCGGCGCGAGCGGCTCCGGTAAGACCACGCTCGCGAATCTGCTGCTGCGGTTTTACGACCCGGACGGCGGCACCATCAAAATCGGCGGTGTGGACTTGCGCGACGTCACCACGCGCGATTTGCGGAACCAGATTGCCGTGGTCGCGCAGGAAAATATTTTGTTCAACGACACCATCCGCCGGAACATCGAACTCGGCCGCCTCGGTGCAACCGGCGAGGAAATCGCCGCCGCCGCGCAGCACGCGCACGCCACCGAGTTCATCGCGCAAAAGCCGCAAGGCTTCGACACCGTCATCGGCGAAAAGGGCGTCTCGCTTTCCGGCGGCCAGCGCCAGCGCCTCGCTATCGCCCGCGCGGTTTTGAAGAATGCGCCGATTCTGGTTTTAGATGAAGCCACCAGCGCGCTCGACACGGAATCGGAACGCGCCGTCCAGTCGGCGCTCGACGAATTGATGCAAGGCCGCACAACAATTTGCATTGCACATCGGTTCTCGACGGTTATGCACGCCGACGTTATCTATGTGCTTAAGGAAGGCCGCATCGTCGAGACCGGTCGCCATGAGGAACTATACGCGCTAGGCGGCGTTTATCGGAAACTTTACGATCTGCAATTTGCCTCGTGAACGGCGGCCGGCGCGGCTGCCCAAGCTATGATTGTAAACCACCTCCATTTGTCCCTCAAGAACCAGGCTGGTTCGGTTCAGCACTACTTCCACTTCTTGCTGGGGTTTATGGTTCCACTGGTCATCCGGCTGGAAAACGACCCGCCCCCAAAGCCGTCCAAAATTTCCATCCGTTCCTGCGGTCCAATGGATCGCCACCTGATTTCGCTCAAATATTCCCAGCTGAATATCATCCCCCCGCTCGCCCACAAGATTGGCCGGTTCAACCCGTTCATAACCTGTGAAACCCTGCCCGGATTTGATGCCGTCGAACGCTATGACAAATCGGCTTTGAGCGCAGCCGCCAAAATCATCAAGGCGCGCCTTAATGTAAAAAGCCGCGAGCGAACCGGCCAGCTACCCAAGGTGGTTGCCATCAACCGGTCGGTGGATCGTTTCTACAACACCCGCAGCTCGGAAATCAAGGATTCCGGCGCGCAGCGCAGATCCATCCCCAATTTTGGCGAATTGGAAAAGCACTTGTCTTCAACCTGCCCCGATTATAATTCGCTAATCCTTGAGGAAGCCTCATTAGCGCAACAGATTGGGCATTTCCAAAGCGCCGATGTCATCATTGCCCAGCATGGTGCCGCTCTGGCCAACCTGATATTTTCGAAGCCCGGCGCCAAAATAATCGAAATTTTACCCCCGAATCACCCCGGGGAATATTTTTCCCGGCTGGCCGAGTGCCTGGGTTTGAACTACTGCTGCTATCATCAAAAGGGCCCTCACGAAAAGGTGAATCCCCAGGAATTAGCCGCCCTGCTCCCTTGACCGGTCGGAACCCCCCGGGCTGTCGGCCCCGGCGGCGGCCCAAGTTCGCAGGTTGCGTTTGGCGTCCGGAATTTTTATCATTCCACCTTGAATATTAGATGACATATGGTTTTTAGTTCCCCGCTGTTTCTATTTTTGTTCCTGCCAATCGTCCTGGTGGTTTATTTTTTGCTGCCGGGATTGCGCGCCCGCAACAGTTGGCTGCTGTTCGTTAGCCTGCTGTTTTACGCGTGGGGCGAGGTCGGCTTCATCGTGCTCTTGCTGATTTCCACGCTCATCAATTTCGAGCTGGGCAAATGGGTCGAGCGCCACGAGGAGGTGGCCAAGCGCAAGCGCGCCGTGGCGTTTGCAGTCATCGTCAACGTCGGCTTCCTCGCGTTCTTCAAATACGCCGGGCTGGTCGTGGCCTCGCTTAACGCGCCGCTGCATCTTCTCGGCCTCGGCGCGCTGCCGGTGCCGCACATCGCCCTGCCCATCGGTATCTCGTTTTTCACGTTCCACGCGTTGTCCTACGTCATTGACATCTACCGCCGCAAGCGCGCCGCCGCGCGCGACCCGCGCGACACCGCGCTCTACATCTTCTTTTTCCCGCAGCTCGTCGCCGGCCCGATTTTGCGCTGGAACGCCATCGCGCCGCAGTTGGAAAACCGTGTTTTCCGCAGCGCGGTTTTTGCGGAGGGCGTGCGGCGCTTCGTCGGCGGCCTCGCGAAAAAAATGATCGTCGCCAACGCCGTTGCGCTGCCGGCGGACCAGATTTTCGCGCTGTCGGCGGACGAGCTTTCCACCGGCACGGCGTGGTTCGGAATTTTTTGCTACACGGTGCAGATCTACTTTGACTTCTCCGGCTACTCGGACATGGCCGTCGGCCTCGGCAAGATGTTCGGCTTCGAGTTCCTGGAAAACTTCAATTTCCCCTACACCGCGCAGTCCATCCGCGATTTCTGGCGGCGCTGGCACATCTCGCTTTCAACGTGGTTCCGCGACTACGTCTATATTCCGCTCGGCGGCAACCGCGTTTCCGAAAATCGCAACCGGCTGAACCTCGTCACGGTGTTTTTCCTCTGCGGCCTGTGGCACGGCGCGAGCTGGACGTTTGTGGCGTGGGGCTTTTACCACGGCGTTTTCCTCGTGCTGGAGCGCACCCGCGTCGGGGTGGCGCTGGATCGGCTGCCGCGCCCGCTGCGGCACGGCTACACGGTTTTCGCGGTGATGATGGGCTGGGTGCTCTTCCGCGCGAATACGTTCCCGGAGGCGACCAATTATTTCCGCGCGCTGTTCCACCTCGGCCATCCGCTGCACGCGCAGCCGCTGGAACGCTACACCGGCAACGAGGCGTTCTTTGCGCTGGCCGTGGGCGCGCTGTTCGCCATGCCGCTGTGGGGCGCAATCAAAAATGTCGGCGCAAAAATCGGCGGGTTGATTCCCGTACGCCGCCAGGCAATTTATTTTGGCGCGGGCCAGATTGTGGAAACCGCGCTGACGATGGTGCTGCTGGTGATTTCCGCGGCGTGGCTGGCTGGCGGCACCTACAACCCGTTCATCTATTTCCGGTTTTAGCACGGCATGACGACTGCGCCCGTCAATCCAGGTCCGCGCCGCGCGGGGGCCGATTATTTTTTGATCGCGGTTTTCCTGCTGCTGCTGTGGGTGCCGGCGCTGGACAAGCTCTTTCACCTCGACCAGTCGCGCGCCGCCGGTGAAAACCGTCTGCCCGCGCCGCCGCCGGATTTCGCCGAGCTGCGCGCCGGCCATGTGCAAAAATATCTCGCGGCGGGCGAGGCTTACTTCAACGACCATTTCGGCTTCCGCAACCAGATGATCCGCTGGTTTCAGAACTGGAAACTCGGCTTGTTTCACGACCGCAGTGTTTACAAGGTCGTCGTCGGACCAAACCGCTGGCTATTCATTGGCGAGGAGCGGATGGTGGAACACTACCTCGGCATCGCGAAATTCACGCCGCCGGAATTGTCCGCGTGGCAGAAACTCCTGGAGCGCCGGCGCGACTGGCTCGCGGCGCACGGCATCAAATATCTTTTCGTCGTGCCGCCGGACAAGCAGGATATTTATCCCGAAGAACTGCCCGCGTGGCTGCGCAACGCCGTGCCCGTCGGGCGCGAGACGAAACTGGATCAGTTTGTGAAATTCATGCGGGAACATTCCACCGTGGAAATCGTGGACTTGCGCGCGACATTACTGGACGGCAAAAAAACCGCTCCGACCTACCTGCAAAACGACACGCACTGGAACCTGTTCGGCGGCTTCCTCGCGTGCCAGCAGGTCGTGGGCACACTGAATAAGCAATTGCCCAATCTGCCGCCGCTGCGTTCGGAGGATTTTGCGTGGACGAATGCGCCGATGGTCGGCGGCGATCTGGCGAAGATGCTCGGCACGGACGCGCCGGAAAAAAACAATTTCAAGTTCACCGTGTCGCCGGCCGTGTCGCTGCCGGTGGTGCATGAGGCGACCAACCTGGTTTCCAACTGGGATCCGCACAAGTCCTGCGCTGTCTCGGATAACGCCGCGCCGCTGACGGAATCGGCGATGGTGTTTCACGACTCGTTCGGGATGTTCTGGCGGCCGGTGCTGGGCTGCTGCTTCAAGCGCGTCTGGTTCATGTCCGACAACCGCGAGTTCAATACGCGGGCGGTTCTGGATAACCATCCGGGCGTGGTCATCAACGAGATTTTGGAACGCTATTTTAACAACGCCGACCCGGTGCAACTGATGGCGCACGACGGCCTGCCATGAAAATGCTGCGTTCCTGCCGCCGCCGGATTATCCTGTGAACACCTGACGCCACGATGAGCGACCCCTCCGATACCAAATTAAATTCTTTCCGCCCCGCCGCCGGCGGCGTCCGCCGCTGGCTGGACGGGCTTTTGATCGGGCTGTTCGCCGCGCTGCTGTTGGTGCCGCTGGTGGATCCGGCACTGCACCTTGATCCGACGAAGCCGCCGAGCGAGAACCGCGTGCTCGCGTCCTGTCCGCCCGCGCCGAAAAATCTGGGCGAACTGAAAAATTTCATGGCCGGCTGGGAGGCGTATTTCAACGACCACTTCGGCTTCCGCCGCTGCCTCGTCATGTGGCACAACAAAATGGCTTGGTCCCTGTTTCAAGACAAAAATTCCCGCAAGGTGCTGGAGGGCGAGGACGGCTGGTTTTACATCACCGAGCCGTGGATGATCGAGCATTTCCGGGGCGCGCTCCAGTTCTCCGACGCGGATTTGTCGGCGTGGCAGAAGCTGCTCGAACACCGCCGCGACTGGCTGGCCGCGCGCGGCATAAAATTCCTGTTCATCGTTGCGCCCGACAAACAAAGCGTCTATCCCGAAAACCTGCCCCCGTGGTTGAAACATCTCGGCGGACGGACCAAGGCCGACCAGTTTTTCGATTACATGAAAAAGCATTCCACCGTGGAAGTGCTGGATGTGCGCCCGGCGGTGATCGCCGGCAAGAAAATCGCCCCCACCTATTTGAAGACCGACACGCACTGGAACACGTTCGGTTCGTTCCTAGCGTGTGAGGAAATCGTCCGCCGGTTGCAGACGATGAAAGGGCTGGATTTGCCGCCGCTGTCCGAGGACGATTATATCCGCACCAACCGGCTCGCCCCTGGTGGGGATCTGGTGGGGATGCGCGGCATGAAGCAGAGCACGGTCGAAACCGCCAACATAACGATGGTGCCCAAGCCCGAGCTGGCGAAACTGGAGTCGTATGTCCCGCCCGTCGGCCCGCATGCCAAGGACATGGCCACCACAAAATATGCGCCCGGACACGGGCTGGCATTTTTCTTCACCGACTCCTTCGGCCGGAGCTGGATTTATCATCTCGGCCGGGAATTTGCGGAGGGAAATTACTTCTGGCAATACCAATTGGAACCCAAGGCCATCGAGGAGCGCAAACCAGAAGTCGTCGTCGCCGAGATGCTCGAACGTTTTTTTAACGTCACCGACCCGAAACAGCTCGAAGCGCAGGACGCCCTGCCGTGAGCTTCATTTTGCTTTCGCCAGAAACGGTCGCCACGCCTCCTGTAAAATATTTGCGAACCGCAACTGGTTGCTGAGCTTGTTGAAGCCGGCCTGGCGGATGGTTTCGGCCTGCGCGATGCCGCGGGGATCTTGCAGATGGTATTCGATGGCCTCCGGCAGTTCCGCCAGCGCCGCCTGCACAAAATCCTCGCCCGCCACGAACGGTGGCGCGTCCGTGACCGTTTCCGTGACGACCAGCGCACGCTGCCAGATGCCCATCATCACGATCCGGTGCCATTCAAAATATGGCTGCTCGTCGCGGTGGAGGTTCAGCATGATTTTCGAACGCTGTGAAATGCCGGCGGTAAGCTGCGTGCGCAATGCGTTCTCCGCCTGGTCCGCCCGCCACGGCCCGGCGCCCGGGGGCAGGAGGCGCAGGCTGCACCGGAATTTTTCCAGCCGCGCCGCCTGGGCGCGAAAAAATCCGGCGCGGCGCGGACTGGCCTCGCCCACGAAACTCAAGTCCAGCGGACGCGCCGCCAGCAAGCCTGTCGCCGCCGGACAGTGAGTGATTGCCGGCCCGAGCGCAGCGGTTTCCGGCGTGGCCGGCAGGCAGGATTGAAATTGATAGGGCGGGAAATTCTCGACGTAGCCCAGGGGCAGGTGCGAGGCGGAAAATCCCCGCTCGTGCAGCTCGCCGGCCGTCGCCCGATCCATGTCAAAGATGTGCCGGGCGCGCGGAAACTGGGCCAGCGCCTTTTGAAACCACGCCGTCTGGCGTTGCTCGGTGTTCAGGAGAAAAAGCGATTCCGGGCGGACGCCGGCCAGGCAGTCCCCGCCCCGGCCGAGGATGAAAAACTCGTGCGGTGCCACCACTAGATGGATGTCTGCCGCGGCCGGCCCGTTTAGCTCGTCCCGCAAAACACAGCGGAACCCCGCCTGCGTCAGGCCGCCCTGGATGAGCTCCCCGATTTCCTTGAAAAAATAATTTCCGCCGGTGTTGTAATATACCGCCACCGCAGGGTTGGCCGGCAGCCGCGGCGCGTTTTCCCACCGCCGGGGGGGCGGCGGTGCCAGCGGCTCAGCTTTCCTTTGAAACAACTGTTTGCGCCACCGGCGGAACTCGCGCTCGAACCGGCGCAGCGGCCCGGTTTTTCCCGGCTGGTCTGGTGCTAGGCTCATGCGCAAAGCCATCATGCGCGATGGCCTTTGCGTTTTCGAGTGCAATCATCCCTGCGGCGGGCGGCCCTTGCCCGGCGCGGAAACACCGTTGTTCTCCGCCGCTGCGCGTGCCAAAAAGTGTCGCAAGGTTGGCACTATTTGTTCTGTCCATGCCGGGAAGTTTTCAGGGATAATGCGCCATTCACCGCCCAGCCTTTTTCCAAAACCATGAAAACTGAATTCGCCGCCAAAGCCACCGCCGCCAGCCGCTGGCTCTCCTTCCGCCCTGAAATCAAAGTCGTGGACTGCACCATCCGCGACGGCGGGCTGATGAACAACCACCATTTCACCGACCAGACCGTCAAGGTGGTCTATGACACCTGCGTCGCCGCCGGCGTGGATTACATGGAGCTCGGCTACAAGGCCTCGCGCAAAAACATCAAGGCCGGCGAACACGGCGATTGGAAATATTGCACCGAGGAATCCCTCCGCCGCATCGTGGGCGACAACAAAACTTCTTTGAAGCTCTGCGTCATGGCCGATGCCGAGCGCTGCGATTACAAGGAGGACATTTTGCCGAAGAAGGATTCCGTCCTCGACATGATCCGCGTGGCGACCTACATCCACCAGATTCCCACCGCGCTGGAAATGG
>CAYUGC010000021.1:0-27002 GCA_964444085.1 uncultured Bifidobacteriaceae bacterium
TTGGCTCGATGTAGGTGCGGTCGGCGAACTCCGGGTCGGTCATGATGGTGGCCGGGTTGGAGTTGATGAGGATGACGCGGTAGCCTTCCTCGCGGAGGGCCTTGCAGGCCTGCGTGCCGGAATAATCAAACTCGCACGCCTGGCCGATGATGATCGGGCCGGCGCCAATGATGAGGACGCTGTGGATGTCGGTGCGCTTGGGCATGGTAAAAATCGTTTTGCGATCACGCGGCGACGCGCGGCGAAATCGCAGGTTCAAACGGCCACAGATTGAACACGGATTTGGGGGGAAACGAAAGCGCATAATTTACAATTGCCGGTGGAACGGTCATTATCGGTGGATGCGTATGACACCATGGAGGTTGGTGGTTTTGCTGTTGTGCTCGTGGTCGGTTGCCGCGGCGGGCGTTTCCGTCCTCACTTACCACAACGATGCCGCGCGCACCGGCCTGAACCCGAACGAGACCGTGCTGAACCTCACGAATGTCAACGCCGCGAGCTTCGGCAAATTGTTTTCCTGCGCCGTGGACGGCTATGTTTACGCGCAGCCGCTGGTGTTGACGAATGTGAGCATCCCCAGCCACGGCGTGCACAACGTGGTGTATGTGGCCACCGAGCACGACAGCGTGTATGCGTTCGACGCGGATACCAATTCCGCGCCGCTGTGGCAGGTGAGTTTCCTCAACCCGGCGGCGGGCGTGACGACGGTGCCGAGCGAAGATCTCTTCAGCTTTTCCGACTTCTGCGATGATCTCGTGCCCGAGGTCGGCATCACCAGCACGCCGGTCATTGACGCAGCCAGCGGAACGATTTACGTCTCGGCCAAGACGAAGGAAGTCACGGCGGGCGTGACGAATTATGTTCACCGCCTGCACGCGCTGGATGTGGCGACGGGTGCGGAAAAATTTGGCGGGCCGGTCGTCGTGCAGCCCAGCGTCGCGGGCACGGGCGACGGCACCGACGGCAACGGTCAGGTGCCGTTCAATCCGTTGCGGCAGTTCAACCGCCTGGGATTATTGTTGGATCGGGGCGTGGTCTATGTTGGCTCGGCATCGCATTGCGATTTTGGACCGTATCACGGATGGCTCGTCGGCTACGCCGCGCAGACGCTGACCCTGTCGAATGTCATCAACCTCACGCCGAACGGCGGCGAGGGCGGCCTCTGGGAGGCGGGCTGTGCGCCCGGCTGTGACACGAACGGCAACATTTTTGTGATCACCGGCAACGGCACGTTCGACGCGACGACGAACAATGATTACGGCGACAGTTTTCTCAAGCTGTCCGCAACCAACGGGCTGCACGTGGCGGATTATTTCACGCCGTTCAACCAGGCAGACCTGGATGCCAACGACACCGACCTCGGCTCCGGCGGCACGCTGCTGTTGCCGGACGAGGCCGGCAGCACGGCGCATCGGCACCTGCTCGTCGGCGCGGGCAAGGAAGGCCGCGTTTATCTGGTGGATCGCGACAGCCTCGGCCACAACCAGTCCGGCAGCGACAGCCAGATCGTGCAGTCCATCGTCCATCCCATCCACGCGTGTTTTGCCACGCCGGCTTACTTCAACAAGACGATTTATTTTCTCGGCGTGAGCGACACGCTGAAGGCGTTCAGCATCAGTAACGGCCTCATCGCCACCACGCCACAGGCGCAAAGTTCCTTGGCCTTCAGCTTTCCCGGCGCGACGCCGAGCGTTTCCGCCAACGGCACCAACAACGGCATCGTCTGGGCGATCCAGTCCGATGCCTACGACGTGAGCGGTCCGGCGATCTTGCACGCCTACAACGCCACCAACGTGTCGCTCGAAATCTACAACAGCCTCCAGTCCGACAACGGCGCGCGCGATTATCCGGGGCCAGCGGTGAAATTTTCCGTGCCGACCGTCGCCAACGGCAAGGTTTATGTCGGCACGCAGAACGGCCTCGCAGTGTTTGGCACCGGATTGTTTGTGGCGACGCCGGTCATTTCGCCCAGTGGCGGCAACTTCACCAACGACATCACCGTGACGCTCACCGACGCTACGCCCGGCGCGGCGATTTATTACACGCTCGACAACAGCCTGCCGACGACCAGCTCCATTCATTACACCGGGCCGTTTGCGTTGACCAACACCGCCGGCCTCCGCACCCGCGCGTACAAAACCGGCGGCGTGGACAGCGGCACGGCCTTGGCGACATTTGTGGCCGCCGGTTCCATCGGCACTGGCACCGGCCTGACCGGCGACTATTTTTCCAACCAGGCCATGACGTTCACCGGCGCGCCCACGCTGACGCGCACGGACGCGACCGTGGATTTCGATTGGGGTTATGGTTCGCCCGCCCCGCTCATCAGCACGGATTTGTTCACCGTCCGCTGGACCGGCGCGGTGCAGCCGCAGTTCGACAATGATTACACGTTTTCCTCGACCACCGACGACGGCGTGCGGCTGTGGGTGGACGGGCAGCTGCTCATTGACGAGTGGGCCAACCAGGCACCGACGGAATGGAGCGGCACCATCGCGCTCGCCGCCGGGAAAAAATATCCCATCACGATGGAATACTTTGAAACCAGCGGCGGCGCGCAGGCGCAACTGGCGTGGAGCAGCGCGGCCCGGACCGGGGAAATCATCCCGCAAGCGCAGCTTTACCCGGCCTTCACACCGGTGCTGTCCGGCACCATCATTTCCAACGGCGCGGTGCGGCTGCAACTGTCTGGGCTGGTCGGAAAAGCCTACGTCCTGCAGGCCACAACGAATCTGGTGAACTGGGTTCCGCTCAACACGAATACTGCCGCCGCGCCGTTCTATTTGTCCGATCCCGGCGCGGGCGGATTTCGCAGCCGGTTTTACCGCGCGCTGCAGTTGCCCTGAGCCGCGCCGGCACCGGCTTTGGGGAGGCGCTTGGGCATGGCATGAAACGATTGCCAGCCTGCAGCGTTTTATAAGGGGCGCAACAGCAATTGATTTCCTTTACTTATCCGCCGGTTTCCCGATATTGGCCGTACGCGCATGAAAACTTTTGCATCCGCTTTCGTCGCCGGCTGGTTCCTGGTTTTTGCCGCCTCCGTTTTCGCGGCGCTGCCCGCGCCGGATGCCGATGACGGCGGCCTCGCGCTGCCGCCCGGTTTTCGTGCCGTCGTCGTGGCGGACAATCTCGTGCCCCGCTTCAAAAGCGGCGCGCTCCGCTTCCTGACCGTCGCGCCGAACGGGGACATTTATGGGAAATTCTACCGCAACGGCCTCGTGGCGTTGCGCGACACCAATGGCGACGGCCGCGCGGACGTCATCGAGCAATTCGGCTCCGGCAACGGCACCGGCGTGCGCGTGCGCGGCGAATGGCTCTACTATTCGACCACGACCGGCGTTTATCGCTATCACTACACGCCCGGCGAACTCGTCCCGGCCGGCGCGCCGCAGACCATCGTGTCCGGCCTGCCCGCAGGCCAGCAGCATGACGCCAAGGTTTTCGAGTTTGATGGCGACGGACGGCTGCTCGTCGAGGTTGGCTCGCCGTATAATGTCTTCAGCCAGCCCGACCGGCAGTTCGGCGCGAAGGGGTTCAGCCCGGAGGAGGTGGCGAAATTCCAGGAGACCTATGGCGGCTTCTGGCGCTTCGATGCGAACAAGACCAACCAGACGCAGGCTGACGGCACGCATTTCTCCACCGGCCACCGGCATTGCCTCGCGCTCACGTGGAATCCCGTCTCGACGAATTTCTTCATGTGCATGATGGGCCGCGACAACCTGAACATCATTGACCCCGACCACTACGACGCGCTCGACAATGCCGAGCGCGACGCCGAGGAATTTCATCTGCTCAAGGAAGGCGTGAACCTCGGCTGGCCCTATTCCTACTGGGATCCCATCAAAAATGCGCGCATGTTGTGCCCTGAATACGGCGGTGATAACCACAAGCGCGCGGACAATCCCGCCTTTGACAAGCCGCTCATCGCGTTCCCCGCGCACTGGGCGCCGCTGCAGATGTGCCGCTACGACGGCGCGCAGTTCCCCGAAAAATATCGCGGCGGCCTGTTCCTCGCGTTCCACGGTTCATGGAACCGCGCGCCGCGCCCGCAGGCCGGCTACAAGGTCGTGTTCATTCCGTTCGACGCGCAAGGGCTGCCGACGGGCCGCTACGAGAGCTTTGCCGAAGGTTTTCCCGGCGTGGAATATTTCACCAACACGCGTGACGCAAAATATCGTCCCTGTGGCGTGGCCGTCGGCCCGGACGGCTCGCTTTACATCGGCGAAACGGAAAGAGGCCGCATCTGGCGCGTGATCTACACCGGTGAAACCAATTCCGTGCGGTCAAAGAATCCGTTCACGGTCGCCGCCGGGCAGACTTACGCGGCGATCAACGCCGACACGCCGGGCGGAAAATTCTACGCGCAGGTCTGCGCCGCGTGCCACATGCCCAACGGCAGCGGCGTGCCCACGATGCAGCCTGCGCTCGCCGGCAGCAAGGTCGTGGCCGGCGACACCGACCGGCTCATCAACGTGCTCTTGCGCGGCCCCGCCGCCGTGCTGCCGCCGGATCGTGAAAGATTTTCCGGCGCGATGCCGCCGTTCAATATCCTGAATGATGCCGACCTCGCGAGCTTGATCAATTATCTCCGCGCCAATTTCGCCCCCGCCGCACCCAAGGTCAGCGCCGCCCAAGTCGCCGCCCAGCGCGCCCAAGCCGGGCCGAACAATCCGGTGCCAGCGAAACCGGCCATGCTGAACACGAACTGGGAGTGAAACTCAACCCGGACCAGCCTCCGTTTTGAAAAACACGGCCACGGCGTGTGCCCGTCCCTGATGAACTGCGTGTGGCCATCAAGGAAAACGGGGCAGCGTCCGCCGGCGTCGGCGAAGGAATCCGGATGGCTGATAAGTTTCATGGCCGCACCAGGAGACGCCAAGCCCAAGTCGCCGTCCGCTCAACGGCCCGGCTTGAACCGCACGACATACCACGGCTGCGCGCCCTCGGTCAGCTTGAGCATGGCGTTGGTGGAACCGATCAGTTCGGCGTGTGCCGCGTTCAGCCAGTTGTCAATCGTCTGGTTGTGCATTTGCAAAAGATAACCGCCCACGACGACGATCTGCGCCCGCTGGCGCATGAACTCCGGCGAATCGCTCAACAGAAAATGCTCCACCCGCCGCGAAAAAAACGGCCGCCACAGCGAGATGTCGCAGTCGTCCTCCGTGCCGATGAAGCCGACGACTTTCGTCTCCGGCGGCAGCAGATCGCGCACGCCGGCGAGCGCGTCGTTGCGCTGGGCATAGACGGAATAAACTTTCAGCGCCCGCCCCAATGCCGGTTTGTCCGGATGTTGTTCCACCAACTTTGACAGGATGGTTTCCGCCGGCCACAGCACGCGGTCAGGCGACAATACCAGGACGACCAGCGCCAGCACCAAAACCGCGCCGGTCAGCCCGCGCCACCAACACCGCCGCACAACGAGCGATTGCCCCGCGCCGAGCAGCAGCGCCGGCAGCAGCAGCGGATAATACGGCGCGATGATGCGTTGCGGTGTGACCATGCCGGATTTCATCGTGTAAACCAGCAGCGCCACCCACGGCGCGAGCAGCACGCACCATCGCAGTTTGTCCGGGATCGCGAGCGGCGGGGCAAAATTTCCGGCGGAACGGCGCCGCCGGAACGCGGCGGGCACGGCCACCAGCAGCAGCACGCTGCCGCCAAAGCCGAAACCCGCCCAGTCTTCCGTCGGCAACTCCGGCAATTGGTGAAAGCCCGGCTCGAAATTTGCCAGCATCGGCGCGGTCAGGAACTGCGGCGCGACGGACAGGATGTGCTGGTTCCACCAGCCGGCGAGCGGAAACAGCGGCGGCAGAAAATTATTCAGCGCCAGCAGCAGCGCGTTGCCCCAGATGCCGACGAGCGGACTTTTCATGTTCATCCCCGTGCGCTCGATGGACAGGCCGGACCAGTCGTGGATGTAATAAATGTTCAATGCCGCCGTCGGCAAAAAGGAAACCACCGCGCCCAGCGCCAGCACCAGCACGGTCATTTTCCAGTGCCGCAGCAAAATGGGCAGGAGCGGAAAAATCAAAATGGCGCACGGCAGCAGCAGCGGGATGTTGCTGGCTTTCGCGCCGGTCAGCAGCGCGCCGGCCAGCAGCGCATACCACAAGTCCGCCGGCTGGCGCGAAACCCACGCGCGGCCGGCAAACGCGATCATCGCCAGCGCATAGACGGCGGGAAAGGTGTCGTTGGTGATGCCGCCGGCCTGAAGCAGAAAATCGTAGCCCGCCGGCACTAGCCACATCCATTGCCACGCCACGCGTTTGCGGACGCCGAGCCGCGTGAAGACCGTGAACACCAGCCCCGGCAGCAGCAGGAACGGGATGAAGTTGAGCAGGAACAGCAGCCGGTCAGACTTGGTGAAAAGCAGCAGCGGCGCGGACAGCCATTCGACGCCGCAGGCGCGATCGTTCATCCGAAAAATGGGCGTGTGGATCCAGAACCAGCCGTCGTGGGCGAGCCATTGCAGCGCGCGCGCGAGCCGGTAGTTCAGCCCGGTGTAATTGCTCGGCGGATAGATAACGCCGCTGACGAACACCAGCAGCGCCAAAACCAAAAACGCCAGCGGCAGCGGGCGGCGGAAGCGGCGGAGAAATATTTTCGGTGGCGGAAAACCAAAATGAATTTTGCCGCGGCAGAAAAATAAAACCACGGCCGCCAGCCCAACGAAGACCACGTAGCCCGCGCGGTTCAACTGGCCGATGGACGACAGGCTCCAGCCGGCGAGGCTCGCGAGCGCCGCCAGCCAGATCCAGAGTTTGACAGCCTTCATCGCGTTAAAAAATTGGGATGGTTTTACCGTCGCTGGTTCGCCCAGCGTGGCGAAGATTGAAGCCGGAACGCGGGCGAAATGAAAGGCAAAAGCCGCCTGGCACGCAGCTTGGACCTCAAGTCGGCGGGCGGGCGGCTGGCCCGGCGCGGCTTTGCCGCCGCGCTGGCCGGCGGCCGGTTTTAAAAAAGTCGCGTCTTTGATTTCATTGATTCAAACGGGTTGCATTCGTAGCATCGGATCATGAATCACCCAGAAAACAATTTTTTGGCTGTCGGGCGGTTTTCGCGGAAACGATTCTGGCCGCCTTTGGTTCTGGCCCTGCTCTGCGTGCTGGTCACGGGCTGCCCGCACAACGATTACACCATCGAGTTGAAACCCAAGGGCGCCGTCATCGAACGGACGCTGACTTTTTACCGGGCCGACGGCGGCAGCACCAACGCGCCGGATTTTCCGTCCAATCAACTGGCCGCCATCACTCGGCTGTATCCGGCGGGCGCGCTGAAGCCGAACCAACAGCGGTATGTCGTCACGGGTGAATTTGCCGGCGCGCTGCCGAACGACGTTGGTGGTGCCGGGGCCTACACTAATTTCACCACGAGCCTCGGCGCCACGGCTTTTTACGCGGAGCGGTTCCGGGGCGACGACGATCTGGCCGCCAAAACCGCCCGGCAATTTCGCGCGGCGGATCAACTCACCGATCTGGTCATTGGCTGGACGCGGACCGAGTTTGGCCGCGGGCGCGATTACAACAAGCTGCGCAAATTTCTGGACGGGGATTTCCGGCGCGACCTCAAAAACGCCGCGCAGTATTTCCAGTTCGGCAACGTGGTTTCCCTGTCCGACACCAACGCGTCCGACGAATTCGCCGCCCGGTTTTGCCAGTATCTTTACGAGCGCGGTTACCTGAAACTTTCTGACGCGCCGGAGATGTATGTGATCCTCCATGCCGACGGCGGTGATTCCTCGCCCCGGATTCTGCGCCTGGTTCAACGCTTGGCGGCGGAGCAATTGGGCGTGGCGGCGTCCGCGCCGCTGCCGAAGTCGCTGGCCATCTTGGGCGATTCCGCCGCGTTTGAAAAATCATGGGAACGATATTTGAGCCGCACCGATTTGTATCGCGCCAAGGTGCAGGCATGGGAATTGAAAAGGAAAACCGACCCCCAGCTGGCGGCGCCGAAGCCGCTCGCCGCCCCGGATGATTTGCTGACGGATTTGCTGGGCGGATTTGGCGCCAGCGGCGAGACGGATCACCTGGTCGTCAAACTGGTGCTGGCTCACGCGCCGAACCAGACCAACGGCAAATGGCAGGACGGCCAGGTCGTCTGGGCCGCTGATTTGGGGGCGGATCGTCCGCTGCCCGCGTTTTGTTTCGCTCGCTGGAGCGACCCCGACGCGCCATTTCAATCCGCGCATTTTGGCCGCGTGATTCTCGACGGCAACGAGCTGTCGGACTATTGCCTCTGGCAAAATGGGCTGGAGGAAAAATCGGCGCGCGCTTGGGAGACCTTCCTGTCCGGCCTGCAACCGGGCGTGGAGTTGAGGAGCAAAATTAAGACGTTCCAGTTTGCCGCCGGTGTGGTTCCGGCAACGGCGGGAACCAATCAATTGAACCTCGGTCGCAAATTGCTGCTGGACGCGCTCGGCACAAATTCGATTGCCGGCCCGACCGGCTTAAAGTAGCCGGGTTTGATTTCCCGGATTGGGTCGCAGTCCCAGTTTCTGGTAGCTCAATTCCGTGGCGATGCGGCCCTGTGGCGTGCGGTTGAGGTAGCCTTCCATGATGAGATACGGCTCATAGACTTCCTCGATCGTGTCCGGTTCCTCGCCAACGGCGACGGCGAGTGAGTTTACGCCGACGGGGCCGCCGCCGAATTTCACGATGATGGCTTCGAGGATGCGTTTGTCCATCTCGTCAAGGCCGTTCTCGTCAATCTCCAGCATCGCCAGCGCCTTGTCGGCGACGTGCGCGGTGATCTTGCCGTCGTGCCGCACCTGCGCATAGTCGCGGACGCGGCGCAAAAGATTGTTCGCGATGCGCGGCGTGCCGCGGCTGCGCCGGGCGATTTCGTGCGCGCCCGCCGGCTCGATTTCCACGTTGAGCAAATTCGCCGAACGGAGAACAATTTTGTCCAAGTCCGCTGCGCAATAATAATCCAGCCGTTCGCGCATCCCGAAGCGCGTGAGCAGCGGCGCGCTCAACAAACCGCTGCGCGTCGTCGCGCCGATGAGCGTGAAGCGCGGGAGGTTCAGGCGCACGCTGCGCGCGTTCGGCCCGGAATCAATGATGATGTCCAACTTGAAATCCTCCATCGCAGGATAAAGATATTCCTCGATGGTTTTTTGCAAGCGATGGATCTCGTCAATGAACAGCACGTCGCCTTCTTCGAGATTCGTGAGCAGGCCGGCGAGGTCGCTGGCTTTCTCGATGGTCGGGCCGCTGGTGGCCTTGACGTTCGCGCCCATCGCCTTGGCGAGGATGTTGGCGATGGTGGTTTTGCCGAGGCCGGGCGGGCCGGAAAGTAAAATATGGTCGAGCGCCTCGCCGCGTTGCTGGGCGGCGGCGACGGAAATTTCCAGCCGCTCCTTCACTTTTGGCTGGCCGGTGAAATCGGAAAAGAGCGACGGCCGCAGCGTCATTTCGAGCGCGGTATCGGGTTTGTTGAGCGTGGAGACGGGCCGTTCGGACATCGGGAAAAGATTGCGGCAGCGAACGCGCGGCGGCAAGCGCGATTCCATGTTGAGCGCAAGGAATGGCCACCCCGGCGCGAAAAAACGTGCAATTTATCCGTTGACCTGCCGGATTTCAGTGGTTAAATGGGCATATGAGTATTATCAACCTGACACCTGCCCAGTTCCGCCAGGCCGCCAGCCTCAAGGAAAACATCGAAAAACTCCAAGCCCAGCTTGCCGCCCTCACCGGCGCCGGCCAGGTTTCCGCGCCGGCCGCCAAGCCGGTCGCCAAGCCGGTCCGGAGAAAATTGAGCGCGGCGGCCATCGCCAAGATTCGCGCGGGTCAAAAAGCCCGCTGGGCCAAGGTCAAGGGCGAAGCCCAACCCGTGCAAAAGGCGCGCCGGAAAATGAGCGCCGCCGGCCGGGCCAAGATTGCCGCCGCTGCCAAGGCGCGTTGGGCCAAGGTGCGCGCGGCGAAAGCGGCGAAGTAATATTTGTCAGCAGAACTTTAAAAACACCGGCGGCGGGATTTTCCCGCCGCCTTATTTTTTGTCGGAACCGAGCCGAATCTCCAGGCCTTCGCGCGCGGCCTCGACCTTGAGTTTGCCGTGCTGCCTTTTCACGAGCGCGCGGGCGTGCTTGAGGAAGGCGTCAATTTTCCGGTCGTCGTGGTCCGGGTCGTGATGGAAGAGGACGAGTTTTTTCACGCCGGCCTTGAGCGCGAGCGCCACCGAATCGTCCACGCAGCCGTGGCCCCAGCCGGTGTGCTTCCGATATTCCGCCTGGTCGTATTGCGAGTCTAGAATCAGCACGTCGGCGCCGTGAACAAAATCCAGCATGGCGCGGTCGTCACCGCCGGGACGCGATTCGGTGTCGGGAAAAAAACAGACAATGCCGTCGGGCGAAAACAGCCGGTAGCCCACGGTCAGGCCGGGATGATTCGCGCGGTGCGCCTGGATCAAAACCTGGCCGATGCTGAAATTGAATTCTTCCAGTTCCTCGATCTCGATGTTGCTCGGCAGTTGCGAGAACGGCACGGGGAAATAGGTGCTTTCCATCTGGCCGGTGAGCGCGGAGACGAGGCTCTGGCGCGCGCCTTCGCAGCCGAGAATCCGCAGCCGGGAGCGGGCCTGGTAAATTGGCGCGAAAAACGGCAGGCCCTGGATGTGGTCCCAGTGCGTGTGCGAGATGAGCAGGGTCAGGTTGAGCTGGCCGCGGGGAAATTCCTTGAGCAGCGACTGTCCGAGCTGGCGCAGGCCGGTGCCGGCGTCGAGGATGATGATGTCGCGGCCGCAGCGGAATTCGATGCAGGTGGTGTTGCCACCGTAACGCACGGTGTCCGCGCCGGGGGAGGCAATCGAACCGCGGACGCCCCAGAACTTTATGTGCGTGGCCGTCTTGATGAAAGCACTCTACCGCAGGCGGGGGAAAATCCAAATTGAAAAAGTGCGCGGGGGAAAAAAGGCTGGCTGGCCGAGCCGTAGCTATTGGCAGAGTTGGTATTCGCCCGCCTGCGTTTCACTTCGGCGCGGCCGCCTCGCTTTTCATTTCGTTCAAAGCGAAGGCTGGTGCCTCAGCATGGTTGCTCGAACTTTTTTTCAAGGTCAACCCTCGTCTGGGGCTGTGGGAATTGAAAATTTAAGGTCATCCCCCCCCCAGCCTTCCCCCCCAGCCCGGCGTAACCGACAGCATCCACGGGATTGTGCGTGTGCTTCGTGACGCGATACTTTTTCCACTCCGTGGCCTTGGCCGCATCCTTGACGAGGCCGGCGTGGAGATCGCCGCTCCGGCACCTTTACGCCAAGCCCCGCAAACGCCGCACGGCCCATTCCAACGTCAATAGGCCGATGATGGCCGCGAGCCAACTGGCCCGGTCCCAGAGTGGCGTTTTCCGGTATTCCAGCGTGGCGGGCGTGGCCCCGCCCAAGGCCAGGCTCAGGGTATTCTGGTCATTATGGGAGGCGGTCAGCACCTGTCCGCCCGACCAGCGCGACAAGGCGGCCAGCGTTTCGGGTTTGTCCCGGATGTCCGCCATTTCAATATCTGCTTCTTCTCCCACGGCAATCTGCCAGTCGTCCGCCGTCTGGCCGTCTTTGAATCGGGCCACCGCGTGCAGCACAAATTGTCCGGTGTCCGGCAATTTCACCTCCGCCTGATAACCGCGCAGCGCTTCGGAATAAACGGCTCGAACCTTCCGCAGTTGCTTGAACTGGTTGGACAACTCCAGGGTGACTTCGGCATCGCTGACTTCGCGGCCTTCCCGGCTCAGCGCGGTGACGCGGACAGGGATGGCGAGGTTGGGCGTGCAATACGTTTGCGGCAGATCAATGCTCACCTGGCCGTGTTCCTGATTGGCTTTGTGCGCCGCCAGCCAGCGAACTGCATTCAGCCAGAATTGTTTGAAGTAGCGCGCATCGCAATTGCCCGCATTCAGCGGAAGCAGAGGGTTTGATTTTTCTCCCCAGATTGTTTCAAACGACCGGCCCCAGCCGTAGGTCGTGTCCGAGGTGAACGCCATGGTGCGGCCCCGGCCGACCTCCTGCGCGGCCAGGATGACGGCGGGTCCATCCGCGGTGCGGTCGGTGGGATGTTCCAGCAACACTACGGCACCCGGCTTGGCGCGGTCCACGCGATTGTAGCCGAACAGTTGGGGAAATTTCGCCCAGATGAGGCCGTTTTCCGCTGCGTCCGCGCCGATTTGCATGATGGGATGGGTCCAGGCAACGTCGGTCACGCGTGGCTGGAAGGAAAACTCTTTCAAGTCGGTTTCCCGCTCCATGGCCACGGGAATCAGGTTGTCTATGATGGTGTTTTGATACCCGCCGGAACCGAACGAGGTATAGCCGCCGACCATGACGAAGCCGCCGCCGAATTCCGTCACGAACCGCTCCGTGTTCACCAATTGTTCGGGCGTGAAGTCCGACTTGGGAACGTCACTGAAAATTACCGCGTCATATTTAAGCAATTCTCCCATCGTTTGGGGATAACCCTCGGTGGGATGCTGCATCCGGTAAATCTTGTCGCCGTTTTTTGGGTCAATGTAGGCCGCCTGATCATACAGCGACGGCAGCGCGCCGTTTTGCTCGACATAGAGGGTTTTAACCTGGATGCCCGGCGTGTCTTCCAGCGCGTGCTTGAGAAAGAGCGGCTGGAATGCGCCGTCCGAGTCGCCGGTGGCTTCCAGGTAGAGGACACGCAGTTTCTGGTCCACCACGGTCAAGCCGAATTCGCGCCGGTTGTTGTCCGCCAGCCGTTCGCCGGACTGAAATGGAATTTCGGCGGCGAACGTCTGGAAACCCGGCCGCCGCGGGTTGAATTCGATTTCGACCCGCTGGCTTTCGCCGGCCAGTTCCACGGTGCGCTCGGCCAGAACCTCGTTGTCCTTCAGAATGCGCAAGGGCGCCGTTCGTCCGGCAAACCCGGGGGAACGCAGGGTGACGATCGCCTTGGTGGTCCCTTGATTCCAAAGCGTCCGCTTGACCTGAATGTTTTCCACGACAATGTCCGACGGTTCATCCGTGCCTCCCAGCGCGACAGTGTGGATGGGTATTTTTCTCGCCCCCAACGCCCGGGCGACGGCCTCCGGGCTGCGCAATGCGTTGTCGGCGCCGTCCGACAACAGCACGACGCTGGCCGGCGGATCGAGCAAGGTGGCGGCGGACAGGTTTTCGAGAGTTTCGGCGAACGCAGTGCGGTCCCCCGCCGGCGTGGCGGTGGCGAGGTTGTCCAGCGGGAACAGATTGGTGCTGAATCCGTAATACGAGACCCGGAAATTGGCGGGCACTTTCAACTCGTTTTTCACCCAGTTCCGGGCGAGATCCAGACGGGTCAGTCCGCCTTCGTCCAAGCCCATGCTGCGCGACGTGTCAACCAGAACGGCGATGTGCGCCGGCTGATAATGCCGGATCGGATTCACGCGTTCGGGATCCAACAGGCACACCACCACGGAGGCCAGCGTCAACAAGCGCAATCCAAGCAGCACTAGCCGCAGTGGCAAACCGGCCGGGCCGCGCGCCGAGACATAGAACCAACCGATCAAGGCTGCCAGGAACATGCTGCCGGCGGCGAACCAGAGCCAGTCGGGTTTGTAGGTGAATTCAACCACGTTTTAGCAATGTAAAAGGGTGTGCCGGCTCATTGGGTGTAAGAGAGACGGCGCAGGTATTCGGAAATCAGCGGCTCGAATTCCTTCGGATAATCTTCCGTGCTCATGTCCGTGGCCTTTGCCTTGTCATCGAGCAATTGTTCCAGTTCCGTGATCGTGCCATTCAGTCCGGAAAGCGCCGCGTCGGCGCTTTGCGCGGCAGAATCGCCATTCCCCCGCGCGATCTGCCCGGCGGCGGTTGCCTGTTGTTGGGAAACGTTCTCCATCTGCCGGCTGATACCGGATCTGATTCGCGGGTCTCTTCCGGACAATTCCCGCAGCCTTACGGCCAGGGCGGCGGCGGACTTGCTCAATTGCTGTTGCTCCTGGCTCATCGCTTCTGCCGATGCGGGGGTTTCAGCCTTGGACGGATTTTGATTGGTTGAGTCTTGTCCATGCGACGCCATATCGTTGGTGCCCTGTCCATTTGATGAAGCGGAAGAAGGTGAGGTGGACTGGCCGCTTCCGTTGCCGGGTTTATTGCCCGCTTTGTCGCCGGGTTTATCGCCGGGTTTGGAAGCGTTGTTGGTTCCCGGACGTTGTTCATTTTGGGACAGCCGATACACATCGGCGAGTTTGGCCTGCTGTTGGGCGATGGCTTTGGCTTGGCTGACGATTTTGGGAAGTTCAGCCTCCCGTTGTTTCTTTTGCCCGTCCTTCAACTTCTCAATCGCTTGAAGGACAACCTTCGTGCAGTTTCCATGACACATGGCGGACTCAAGCTCCGGCAACAACCGCATGACCTGATACAAATGTTCCAGCGCTTCGTCTTCCGCCCGCAAGGCGGCGGGGCGTTGAAAACCATCCAGGGAACTGGCGGCGCTGTCCATGGAGGCAATCGCCGCCGCAAATTCGGTTCGCGCTTCCGGAGGCGAAACGCTGAGTACATACGACTTCTGGAAAATTTCCGCATACGATTTTGTCTGGCGCTGGATGCCGGCCACTTCGGGAAACCGATCCCGGATCGAGCCTTCCTCGATGGCGGTGGTCGCGGCGATGATCTGTTTTTCAAGTTGCAGCAAATTGATCTTCTGGCCGCTGCCCTGGCATTGCGACAGCGGCTCGCCCTTGGTGGTGTATTCGATGAAATACACCGGTGATTTCCCGACGCCCGGACCGTCCAGCGTGTTGTTATCCCGCGCCTCGGCGTGGTAGGCGACCACCTCATATTCCTTGAGGTGCAACGGTGTCAGGTCTATCTCCGCGGTCGCCGTCGCGTCGTGGAGGTTCGTGTTCGTCTTCACGCAAACGAGGGTTTGCTCGTCGCCGTTCAACTTGCGGAAAACCAGCTTGATGTTCTCCACGCCGAAATCGTCGGTGACGGAAATTTTGACCGGCACATGGTTGGTGGCATCCGCCCGCACGTCCATACCCGGATCCGTGATCTCAACTTTTGGCGGCTCGTCGGGCAGGATTTTCAAATGGCGCGGGGATTCGTCGCCGCCCTTGCGGCCCGCAGCGTCGGTTAGCTCGACGCGATAATCTAAATCGTTGGTCGGAGTCAGGCTTGCGGTCCAGAGGTCTTTGCCGGCCGGAGCCAGTTCAATCCCGGTGGCGTTGGCGAGACGCAGACGGGCGTGGGCCACGTGTTCGCTGCTCGTGATGCGAAAGGTCAGCTCGCTCGCTCGCACCACGCTGAGATCGGATTTGTGTTCTTCCACCGGCTCCAGATGCGTGTAGGCCGGAAACCGGACCCGGATAGCCAGGTCCTTGACCGTGGGCGGCACATACGTTTGCACTGTGTATTCCGGAGAGACGGCATCATTCCCGGTCACCTGATATTTGACCACACCCTGAACATTCTTGAGCCGGGCGCTGAAACTGTTGTTCGTATTCTTGTTCAAATCCGTTGTTTGCCAGCTTTTGCCCGGGGCTTCGAGCCAGCGGAGTTGGGGAGCGTCGGGCATGACGCCGGTGAAAACCGCCTGGATATCTTGGTCGTTGCCGACGGGAATTTCCAGATTGCCCGGCTTCACCGACACGCGGGTGTAAGTTTGTTTCGACCACGGCAGGATCACCCGTTCAAGCGCCGTGAGCGATCCGGGCGAAACCAGCAGAAACACCAGCAGCGCCACCAGCACGGCGGCCATGGCGCTGCCGCTGTATACCAATTTTCGATAGTGGCGCGTTTCGACCTGCAGCAATCGCCGGGCGGCCTGTTCCTGCAACGCATCAACCAGTTCGGGTTCGTAGGCCTGCGAAGGCTGCCGTTCGCCGCTCAAATATTCGGATGCCGTGGAAACCACGCAGCCCAGCTCCGGCCGCTGCGCTTCGATTTCCAACGCCACCTGCTTCAGGGTGGCGGGACGGCGCGTGAATTGAATCAGCCGGACCAGCCAGACGATCATCAGGATGGCCAGCAACGCCGTGTCAATGGCGCGTTCCGCGGTGGTCAGCCGCCGCCAATAATCAATTAAGGCCGCGCCCAGAATAATCAGCAGTCCCGTGACCGCCACATTCAACGTGAGCGCCAGCCGCCGCGCCCGTTCCCGGGAGCGTTGCTCCAACTCCAGCCGGCTGGCATTGTTTTGCGAAGGTTGGTTCATAGTTGTCCTTTCAATTTAATTTCAGGCGTGTGTGCGGTTGGACAGCATCGTTTCCAAAACGAGCAACCCGGCGGCACCCAGCATGAACAAGCGCCAAAGTTCATTTTCACTGCGGCCCGGCGCGAGCACATCCGCAGCCCAGCCGCTTGCGGACCGGGCCGGACCGCGAACCAGTTGCGCTTGGAATTCCTGCGGATTCATCGCCGCCAAATCCGATTCCTTCCGGGGCGGATTGACCGCCAGCAGCCGGACGATCCGTCCGCCGGAATCCTTGATGGCATAGCAGCCCGGTTTCCCCAGCGGCAATTGCAACCCGCCGTGCGCGTCCGTTTTTGCCGCCGATTCCGCGCCGCCCGGGGAATACACCCGGAAATTTTGGCTGCCGAAACCGGTGCCCAAGTCCAGTTCAGCGGTCGTGCCGGCCAGCAAAGATTCCCCGGGCCGAATGCCCGGAGACAAAGCATCGCCGGCAAGATAATGACTCACGCTGTGCAGCCAGGGCACAAACGTTTTGTGCTTGGGCCAGTCGGTCCAGCCGGTGTCGGCGGTGGTGTTGGCCAGCGCCACCCGGCCCTGACCCACATTTTTGCAGACCAGGAACGGCGTGCCGTCGTCAAAGCGTGCCAGTACCTGCGCGGAAGCCGCCGGCGCGAGCGCGTATCGGCGCCAAAATTCCGCCAGGGTCAGGTCGCCGCTGTGCGGCTGGTTAAAAACCGCGAACGGCGCGGATTTCAAATCCATTTCCCCGAGATGCCAGTAGTTCTCGGACGTCAGGGTCTCGCCTTCGAGCCGGCCCACGGTGGCGGGCAGCAGTTCCTGAAACTCGGCGTTGTAGCGGCTGGCATTCAAGCCGCCGCCCATGAAAAACAGGACGCCACCGCCGCGCTGGACGAAATCGAGCAGCGCCCGGCCGCTGCCCTCCGGCAGTTCGCGCAGGGCCGGCAGCAGCACGAGCCGATACGGCGAGGGATTGCCGCTCAATTTTTTGGCGAGTGCCTCCGGCGAAATTTTCTCCAGGTCAAACAGCGCCGGCGGCGCATTGGAGTCCCCCCGGCCCGGTTGCAGGGCGCTGGCCACGAAAAAACTTTCTTCCTTGAATACCGGCTGGCCCGTGCGGGTTTCCACACACAGGGTTCGCAAGGGCGGCGGCACCTCGATGACTTGATAACGCGCGTCATCCCAGGCGAACCGGTCCTGCGCCCGCAGGCGCGCTTCCACCCGATGCCAGCCGGCCGCCAGGCTGGGCAAAGGCGCGGTCACACTCCTGGCCGCATGGGCGGACAACCCCACCGGCGACGAACCGCGCGACTCGCCGTCAATGATCCAATCCAGTTTTCCATCCCTGACATTCTGATCCGAATAATTGGCGACGGTTGCCTGGAGCGGCGCTTTTTCCGCGACCTGCAATACGAGATCCATCACGGCCAGGTTCGGCGTGTTGGTGGCGCCGAGCGGGAAGATTTTGACTTCAATATTGTCCGGCACCGGAGCGTAAATCACCTTCTGGCAGCTCTGCCGCTGCAAATCGCTGAAAATGTCAATGCGCGGCTGGCCGCTGGAATTACGGGCCGAAAGCAGTTTCACCGCCTGTTGCAGGCCGTCGCCTACTTCGCCTTCGCCAAACCCGGGCTCGAGCGATTCAATCAGCGGCACCAGTTGTTCCGCCCGAACGAACGGCGACAAAACGGCGACGGGCGCGGCACAGTCCACCAGTGCAACTTCATCCTCGGATCCCATTTCCGCGACGGTCTTGCGCAGTTGTTCCTTGGCTCGGGACCATCGGCTGATGCCAGCGTCGGTTGCCTGCATGCTGGCCGAGCGGTCCAACACCAAAACCACTTGCTGTTTCTGGTGCGCATGGCTGGCCGAGGCCGAGGCCGGCAAAAATGGGCGGGCGAAAGCCGACACGAGCAGCGCCAGCAGGCCGAGCCGGGCGGCCAGCAACAGCCAGTGAAACAGCTTGCGGCGGCGTCCGGTGTTTTCGTCCTTTTTCAGAAAGAATTGCAGCGTGCTGAACCGCCGCCGCACTTTCTTTCGCCGCAAGAGCAGATGAATCAGGATCGGGATGGCCAGTGAAGCCAGCCCGGCCAGAAATGCGGCGTGAGTGAACGATAGTTGAAACATAAACGCATTCTCAGCCTGAAAGTCCCGTGATCATGCGTTTAAGCGGCTTTGCAGATACGCGATCAATGCCTCCGTCACCGGCGCATCCGTGCGGAGCGGGTGATAATCAATTTCATATTTTTCGCACTCCACCTTGATACCGTGCCGGAACGCGGTCAGCCGCCGTAAATACTCCGCGCGGAAACTCGCGGCATGAACCGGAATCTCCTCGCGGGTTTCGGCGTCCTCAAAAATGCATTCACCGTCGTAGCGGAAATCCAGTTCTTCGGGAGCTAGCAGGTGAAACACAATAATTTCCTGGCGATGATTGTGAAGCCGGCGGAACAGTTCGGAAACCACATCGCCGGGCAGCAACAAATCGGAAATCACCACCGTCAGGCCGCGCCGGTCGAAGGTCTCCAGGACATTCCAAAAATCCGGTCCGGGGGCCGTGTGCCCCTGCGGTGTCGCGACGGCCAGCAATTGGAAGAGATCGTCGAGATGCCGCCGGCCGCTGTGTGTAGGCAGCCCTTGAACAGCTTCGGCGCCGAACAACGTCAGCCCGGGAGCGTCGTGCTGCCGGACCATCAGATACGCCAGCGCCGCGGCCAGCGCGCGGCCATACTGGAATTTATTGGCCTGGCCGAAGTCCATCGAGGCGCTCGTGTCCAGCAAGAGGTGGCAGTTGAGATTGGTTTCGCTCTCGAATTGTTTGACATGGAGCTTGTCCGTGCGCCCCCACACTTTCCAATCCACGTGCCGCAGGTCGTCGCCCTGCATGTATTGCCGGTAGGAGGCGAACTCGGTGCTGTAGCCCAGAAACGGACTCTGGTGCAGCCCGCTCAGAAAACCCTCGACCACGTTGCGCGCCAGCAACGGAATGTCATCCAGCGCACCCAGCAGATCCGGATCCAGTGTGAATGGAGAGGACATAATCAGCGGCCTCGCGGCCATCACGCCCCACCGGGCCGGACCTCCTTCAATAACAATTCGATGATTTCCAGAGCGGTCTTTTTCTGGGCGCGGGCATGGAAGTTGGTCAGGATGCGATGCGACAGAACCTGCCGCGCCACGGCACGCACGCCTTCGTAATCCGCGCACAAGCCGCCGGAAAGCGCCGCGTGCGCCTTGGCCCCCAGAACCAGATATTGCGATGCCCTCGGACTGGCGCCCCAGCGGACAAATTCTTTCACGTATTTTGGCGACGCCGGGTCTTCGGGCCGCGTCCGGGAGACGAGTTTGACCGCGTAGCGAACCACCTCGTCCGATACGGGCACGGCGCGCACCAGTTTTTGGATTTCGACGATCTGCGCGGCGTTCAGGACGGGCACGCATTGCGGCACCTCCACTCCGGTGGTGTTTCTGACCACCTGTTCCTCCTCTGCGTTGGTCGGATACGTGCAGTGGATGCTGAACATGAACCGGTCGGCCTGCGCCTCGGGCAGCACATACGTGCCTTCCATTTCAATCGGGTTTTGCGTTGCAAACACGTGGAACGGGGCGGGGAGCGGATAGGTTTTGGTGCCGACGGTGACTTCGCGTTCCTGCATGGTTTGCAACATGGCCGCCTGCGTTTTGGGCGGGGTGCGATTGATTTCGTCGGCGAGAATCAGATTGGCGAACACGGGCCCGGGCAGAAATTCCAGCCGCCGTTTTCCCGTCGCGGGATCCTCTGCGATGATTTCCGTGCCGGTGATGTCCGATGGCATCAGATCCGGCGTGAATTGGATCCGGCTGCACGACAGATCCAGCGATTTGCCCAGCGCGCTGATCAACAGGGTTTTCGCCAAACCCGGCACGCCGACGATCAGCGCATGGCCGCCGCAATAAATTGTCAGCAGCACGTTGTGGATGACATTTTGCTGGCCGACAATCGTCTTGCCAATCTCCGCAACGAGCGCTGCGTGGCAAGCCACGAGGTTTTGCAGGGGCGCGACGGAACCGGCGGCGTGATTTGCTTTAAGCGATGGTGGCGCGGTGAGAGTGGGCATTAGATTCCTTGAGTTCGGACGCAATGGTTTGGCAATCAGGTTCAACCGGGTGGTTTGGTCTGTTTCGACAGATTAAGTGGTGATGCGTTCAAGATTGAAACCGAACCTCAACAACGTCAACTATATAAAGGACTTTAGTTTAGCTGCGGGCACCCTCTGAACGAAACAGGGGCAATGGCTAATCTGGTATTCTCGGAGACGCGAGGCCCATCGTCGGATGGCTGCGCGGGTGACGTTCTCAAAGGCGTAAGCCGCGAAAATTTTTGTGCCCGCCAGCTTATTGATTTTCCAAGCAAAAGAAGTGGTGGGTTGGGAGAGACTCGAACTCTCGACCAATGCCTTAAAAGAGCACTGCCCACATCGAAAAACCCTTTATATATTGCTTATATCCGCTTTCATCTGGACATTTGCCATTAAATTTGCCATTATAACGGCATGAAAACTCGCGGCGTATATGTCATAACTCCGTTTGAAAACCCCAACAAGACCACCGCTTACCGCGTCGCCGGAACCACTCCCAGCGGCGTCCGCATCCGCGAGAATTACAAGACCCAACCTGAAGCACTCGCCCGCAAACAGCAACTGGAAATCGAGGCGCTGAATTTCACCCCGGAGAAGCGTATCACCACCACGCGGCTGACGCCCGCCCAGGAAGCCGAGGCCGAGCGCGCCTATGCCGAACTCAATGGCCGCCCCATGATGCTGGCCATCCGCTATTTCATGGACAACTACCGCGAGCCGCTGAAAAAAATCAATGTCGGTGATGCATTCGCCGAATTTCTGGCCGCCAAGAAAAGATCGGGGCTGCGCGACGCCAGCCTCCAGGGACTCAAAACCCGCGTTGGTTTTCTCGTCCGCAAATTCTCGGACAAACTTGTTTCTGACATTCAACCCACGCACGTCGCCGAAGCCGCCGCAAAACCCGGCGTCACCGATGCCACCCGCGAGGATAACCGCCGGTCATTCTCCAGTTTTTTTAGCTGGAGCATGGAGCAACAGTATTGCCTCACCAACCCGGCCAAAAAAACCATCCGGCGTCGTGGCACCCGCGACGACGTAGAGCCAGCCATCTTAAACCTCGACGAAGTGCGGAAGTTCTTGGCCATCGCCGCCGACTACAAAGGCGGCAAACTGGTTCCCTATGTCACCCTGGCGTTGTTTGCGGCCATCCGTCCGACCGAACTGGCTCGCATCACATGGGACAACCTTGACCTTGAGGCCGGCACCATCACCATCGGCGCGAAGATGGCGAAGATGCGGCAGCGCCGGATCGTGGACATGGCCTGCCTGACCGGTCAAGTCAAGCCGGTCGGGAAAGGTAAAAAAGGCAAGAAGGGCAAAAAACCCCGGCAAGTCGAAGAAACCACACTGCCCGCCAACCTGATCGCCTGGCTCAAACCTCATGCCGCCGAAAAAACTCCGTTCCGTGGCACGAATTGGCGCAAAGATTTTGACGCGGTAAAGCTGGCGGCCGGCTTTGGCAATCCTGACATGAAACCGGTCGGGACGGAAACGGACGCGGCCAAGCAGCAGCGGAAGGCGTTGAAACCGTGGACGCCGGACATTCTCCGTCATACCGGGATTTCAAATCATCTGGCGTGCTTCCAGCACGAGGGAAAAACCGCCGCGTGGGCCGGCAACAGCCCGGACATCATCCAGCGCCACTACAAAGGTTTGGTGAAACAGCCCGACGCCAAGGAGTTTTGGAAACTGACACCGGAAACGAACCAAACCGTTACCCCGAAAAAATCTTGAAATCCGTTTCGTCCAGAGCATGGACAAGACTTGGCGATGGCGACAAAACCTTTAGGTCGGACGATTTGAACACAGATTGACGCTCGCCAATTTCCAGCGCAAACTCATCCCCCAACGCGCAATGCCAAATCAATCCGAACTCACCGCCCTGCTGGATCGTCTCCGCGCCGAGCCGCGCGAGACGGAATGGCTGGAGTTCAAAACCAACCGGTTTGAACCGCAGGCGTTGGGCGAATACCTGTCGGCTTTGGCGAACGCGGCCAGTTTACTCGGCAAACCCCGCGCCTACCTTGTTTTCGGCATTGAAGACGGCACGCACGCGGTCGCCGGGACGATTTTCGACCCCGATGCGGAAAAAGGCAGCGGAAATCAGCCGCTCCAAATCTGGCTGTCGGTTCATCTCCGCCCCAATGTCGGGTTTGAAATTCATCCGTTCATTTACCAAGGCAAGCGGGTGGTGGTGTTTGAAATCAATCCGGCGGTTGACCGGCCGGTGGAGTTTGGTGAAAAAGCTTACATCCGCGTCGGCAATTCCAAAACCGATTTGAGCAAATATCCCGACAAGGAGCGCCAACTTTGGAATCGCCGGGTGGATTGGAGCGCCCAAATTTGTGAAACCGCCACGCTGGCCGACCTCGATGATGCCGCGTTGGAAAAAGCGCGGAAAGAGTTCACCGGCAAATTTCCCACCCAGGCGGAAGCCGTGGCCGGGTGGGACAATACCACCTTCTTGAACAAGGCGAAGCTGACGATTCAAGGGCGCATCACCAATGCGGCCCTGTTGCTGCTGGGCAAACCAGAATCGTCCACGCTGCTGAATCCGGCGGTGGCGCGGATTAGTTGGCTGCTCAAAAACGAGCGCAACGAAGAGCTGGACTACGAACACTTTGGCCCGCCGTTCCTGATGGCCGGCGACCGGATTTTGGCCCGCATCCGCAATCTGAAGGTGCGGGAACTGCCGGGCGGCACGCTGTTTCCCGTGGAGTTGACGCAATACGATCCGTGGGTGATCCGCGAGGCGTTGCACAACTGCATTGCCCATCAAGATTACGGACTGCGCGGGCGCGTGCTGGTGGTGGAAACGCCCGACACGTTATTGCTGACCAACGTCGGCAGCTTTCTACCCGGCTCCGTGGAAAAGGTCATCCATCAAGACGCGCCGCAGAATTACTATCGCAATACGTTTCTGGCGGATGCGATGGTGAATTTGAACATGATTGATACGCAGGGCGGCGGCATCAAAAAAATGTTTCAGAAACAGCGCAGCCGGTTTTTCCCGATGCCGGATTACAATTTGACCCAGCCGGAACACGTCGAGGTAAAGCTGGTCGGCCGCATTTTGGACGAACGTTACGCCCGGTTGCTGATGAGCCGGACGGATCTCGGCTTGGAGGAAATCATCCTGTTGGACCGGGTGCAGAAGCGGCAGCCGATCACCAGAGAAGAACACAAACGGCTCAAATCACAAAAGCTGGTGGAGGGGCGTTTCCCCAATCCCGTTGTGGCCGCCGAGATTGCCGCTGCCACCGATGGCAAGGCGAGGCATATTCGGGACAAAGGATTTAACAACCAATATTACCGCGACCTCATCGTGAAAATCATTCGCGAACATCAACCCGTCGCGCGTAAGGATATTGATGAAATGCTCCTGGACAAATTGCCAGAGGTGTTGAGCCGGGAGCAAAAATTGATGAAAATTCACAATCTGATTTACGATTTGAGCCACCGGCAAAAATTGATTCGGAACTCCGGTAACCGCCGGTTCTCCAAATGGGTTTTGCTAAATGAGCCATCCGTTAAGCAATAAAAACCCTATTTAAGCAAATAGTTGTGCTGGAAAACGCGTGTTTTTCAGGGGTTTTGATTAGCTTACGCTCTTTTAGTTTGGCAAAAAAAGCAGAGAAAACTAACGAGCTGGCACTGGGTTTTGAATTTTAGAATTTCTCGGCCGTCTCGTTGTTCCGACAGCGTGGTCAATAGGGTGGTAGCAGCCGCCGGAAACCGTGAGCCAACACCGTGATGAGGAAGCAAATGTTCCGGATGATCAGCAACGGCCAAAAGTAAGTAACCGGCCCCTGAATAACCCTAGTAGCTTTCTGGTTTGCTAAACGGTCTCCGACTTGAGTCAGGGCCGAGATTGAGCGCGGTTGATCGCAAATCCCTTCAAGCCAATCCTTCGGGATGGCACCACGACCCGTTTTCGCGCCCATCAATGCGCCGACAATCGCCCCGACCGTGTCCGTATCGCCGCCGCAATCCAAAGCAGCGGTAAGTGCGGATCGAAAATCGTTCGCATGGCGTAACCAAGCATAAATCGCGACCGGCACCGAGTGATAGGCATAACCAGTGACGCCACGTTCCAACCCCAGCTCATCGGCAAACTCGGCAACCGAATTGCCGGTAGCCAGCGCGGCGGTAAGCTTCTGACAAATCTTCTGCCATTCCTCATCGCGGCCCAGGCTGGGCAGGGCGGAAAGCCACGACTCAACTGAATAATTCTGGCTTACGGACCACGCCGCCGCTTCGGCCACCGCCAACGCGGCGGTTTCGGCTTTCGGATCCGTGTGGGTCAGGCGCGTCGCCGCCGAAACAAACGCACGGCGTTTGTCTGCGTTATCCGCAAAATAGGCACCAATAATCGCGCTGCGCATGGCCGGGCCGTTGCCCGCCGACCAGACGCCGCTTCGACTTGGCGGAAAGCCAAGCCATAACCGGAGGATCGCCTTCAAGGTCGCCAAGCCAATGCCCGCCGGCAGGACGAGCAGCCAGAGGCGGAGTTTCCAAGCGAGACATCGTTGAAACGCGACGACATCGTCTGGATGAGTCAGCAACGCTTGGGCGACAAACAATGTGTGTTCGGTGTCGTCGCTCACCATGCCGTGGCTAAACAGGAACCGATGCCGCCACACGCCGCGCCACATCCGTTGAATTCGTCCGCGGGATATTCCCTCCGCTGGCAACCCCAGCGCGTCACCCACCGCTGTGCCGAGCAAAAGCCCGGCAAATCGATCGCGCAAATCAGAATTTGGCGCTGGCGCGCTCATTTATTTTGGTTGATGAAAAACAAACCCGCGTAAACCTTCGGATCCACCAAGACTCCAGTTTTCGCTTTTGCCTCCAGCCATGGCACGATTTCCGCCAACGGAACCTCGTGAACAACGATGTTCTCGTGCGCTACGCCACCGCCAGCCCCAACCCGTTTCAATTGGGTGGCCAAAAATAACGTCACGATTTCCGAGGCAAGTCCGGCAGAAGAAGCACCGTGCGATACCAGTTTAATTTTCCCGGCCTCGAAGCCCGTCTCCTCAACCAATTCGCGGCGGGCCGCCTCGGCCTGCGCTTCGTCGGCACCGCCGGGATCGTCCCCGATAATGCCGGCGGGAAGCTCAATCGTCCGCGCATGGACGGGAATTCGATACTGCTCCACCAGCAACAATTTTTGATCCTCGGTGACCGCCGCAATGATGGCCGCGCCGGTCGCATTGGTGCGATGGGCATACTCCCAATGGCCTTCCTTGATGAGCGCCAGAAACTTTCCGGTGTAAAGGGTGGTTTGGTTCATATCATTCAATAGCATCACAAAACTTGCTGGCTTCGAACGACCGCAATGCCGGCGCGGGTCATTTCAGCAATGGCATTCGCCACGTCATTGGGCTGAAGGTTCACTCCCCGGCTGGCGTCTTCAATGAAATGGGTTTTGAATCCCATCTGCGCCGCATCCAGCGCTGTAAACTTCACGCAGTAGTCCGTGGCGAGGCCGCACACAAAAACCTCCATGACACCTTTGGCCTTGAGCCATTCACCCAGCCCCGTGCTTTTGCGATGGCCGTTGTCGAACAGCCCGCTGTAGCTGTCAATGCCCGCGTCCGTGCCTTTGGGAAAGATTTTGGCGATACGCTCCCGCTGCAAGCCTGGCGCCAGTTCAGCTCCCGGTGTTCCCTGCACGCAATGCACCGGCCAGAGCGTCTGAGGCAGACCGTTCAGGTCAATCTGCGCGAACACCGCTTGGCCGGGATGATTCGCCGCAAAGCTGCCGTGATTGGCCGGATGCCAGTCCTGCGTCGCGACCACCAGCGGAAACGCGGCTTGCAGTCGGTTCACGATCGGGATGATGGCATCGCCGTTCGGCACTGCCAGCGCGCCACCGGGCAGGAAGTCGGTTTGAATATCAACTAGGATCAGGGCTTTCATAAACGTTTATCGGTTGTTAAAATCGTATTGCCTCTCTCGCTTGCAACCATTCACTGGGAATACTTTCTCGTCCGGCGCTCAGCGCGACGATCCCGCCAACAATGGCGGCATTTGTGTCACAGTCACCCCCGACGCTGATGGTTTTGCCAACGGCTTCCACGAAATGCTTCGGGTGATGTGCCGCCATCCAGAGGCAAAAGGGAACCGTATCCGGAGCCGTCACCAGCGAGCCATTGCCCAGCGCCTTGGCAACGTCATTCAACGGAACATCGGCAGGCGTCTGGCTGGCGATCAAAATACCCCGGCGCACTTTGCTTTCCGGCGTCAGCCGCAAAACTTCACCGAAGAAACCCGGCGCAAACTCGGCACCAGCCCCATCCCGCATCCGCCACGCCATCGCCGCACCCACCGCGACCGCCACGGTTCCAGCCACGCCTTCAGGATGCGTATGCGTGACCTGGGAGGAGGCACGGGCGGCCTCAGCGCAACGCGCCAAGTCATCAGCGAAATAAGCACCCAGAGGAGCCACCCTCATCGCACCACCGTTGCCCATCGAGCCTTGCCCGCCAAACGCGTTGGCTGCCATCTCCCGCCACTTTGCGCCGGCATTGATCTCCCGAAGCTGAATCCGGGTCATTCTCCCATAGCCACGATCCGGATCCCGCTCAAAGCGTCGAGCAAAACGACGGGCCAGCGCATCTTGATTGAGTTCACCGTGCGACTTGAGAACCGCCACGATGGAAATGGCCATCTCGGTGTCATCGGTATGAAACCATGGACCAGCTGGGAGGTCGTTTTTGGCCAGCCGGGCCAAAGCATTTTCCGAG
>CAYUGC010000022.1:0-26553 GCA_964444085.1 uncultured Bifidobacteriaceae bacterium
TCACTCACAACATCTAAACCAATGGCGTGCCGGTTCGCGCCGGCACGCCGCTTTTGAGAAAGAAAATTCTATGGGTAAAATTCTACCTCGCAGTTTTGAGCGGATCCGTTCGGGTGAACAGATCCAGGTTCCAACCTTCGCCAACAACGCGGCGGCAATTACCGCTGGCGTCACGGCGGCGAAATATCCGCGTCGCATCATCTACCTGACGGCCGGTGGCACGGGTTCGGTTCCGTGCCTGGCTGTCAGCGACGGCACGAACTGGCGGCAGATCGCCATCGGCGTCAACGCCATCTAAGCCATGACTGGAATGTATCCAATCATTCGACGCAAACGGCGTCCTCTGGTCATTGAGGTCGTTTCGCCCGCCGTTCCCGCGCCGGTTCAACCAGTGGCCCCAAAGCCGCCGGTTGAACCGGTCCTTGCGGACGGCCACCAGCCTGCACCGGAGCAACCGAAACCTAGCGATGTCGAAAACCTTGCGCGACATGAATCCGAATAATCCGCCAATGACACGCGGCCAGCGGCGAACGTGGCTGGCGCTGGAGGCGCAGAAGCGGCGGCGGGCGCGGTTGCCGGCCATCCTGCTTGCGTCGGATGGTCACGGGCGTTTGACCTGGACGGTGAATTTCACCAGCCCGTATGACAGCATCAGCATTTACGAATCCACCGACGGGGTGAATTGGCCTGCTGATGCATTCGATGGTTGGGATTTGGCTTCGGGCGGTCGGGACTGCAGCGGCATTGCCGGTTACTTTCGCATCTGCCTCTGCGATTTCGATGGGCACGATGTGCTGCCTTATTCGAACGCGGTTCATTCCGACGGACTTTAATTTTTATGGCTCTCACGCTCATCAAAGAAGATGGCACCGGCAAGGCCGACGCGAACGCTTACGCGGATTTGACCGATGGCAATGCGTATTATGATGGCCATCTTTATGCGACGGCGTGGACGGCCGCTACGGATGCGCAAAAATCCGTGGCGTTGGTGATGGCGTCGCGGCTGATTGACGCGGAATTTCAATTCAACGGCACGCGCACGAATGCGGTTCAAGGGATGCAATGGCCGCGTGCGAAGTGCCCGGAGCCGGACAATGTCCATGTGCCGATCTCGGCGCTGCTGCCCATTCCCTACGACTACGTTCAATATGACACGGTGCCGAAAGCTGTCATCCAGGCGACGTGTGAGATGGCGCGCGAGCTTTTGATTACCGACCGAACGGTGGCGCCGGCCGGTGAAGGTTTGAGCTACCAAAACATTGGCGGCAATCAAACCGGTTTTGACAAGACCGACAAGCGCCCGGTGTTGTCGCAAGTCGCCCAGGTGATGCTGGCGAAATACGGTTCTCAAATCAGCGCCAAGAGCGGCGTGGTCAAACTCCTGCGTGTATGACTGAACCAATTCCTAATCCCAAGAAAATCCGGTTCACGCCGGAAATCACGCTCGGCAACGTGCTGCAACTGCTGTCCATCGCGGCGGCGGTCATCGGTATGTGGGTGAACATGGACAAACGGATTTCCGCGATGGAGGTCCGCGAGAATTACGCCATCGAGGAGCGCCACGATTTGAAAACTAGCATCAACACCCTGACGGAAAACCAAGCGGTCATGGCTCGCACTGTGGACCGCATCAGCATTTTGCTGGATCAACACATGAAGGGAGAAACGAAATGAAAAAATATGCACCGATTCATGTCGGAACACGCTGGGCAACTGAACACACCTGGGGCGTGATGGTGGAAGGCGTGAAGCCTGCCGCCGAGTTGCTGTGCGTCGGTTGCACACAAGCTCAGGCCGAAGGCATGGTTGCGACGCTCAATTCTCGGCCGGATGATACCGTGCGGTTGAAGATGGTTGCGCCAGCGGCGGCATTGCTGGTGATGGCACTTGTATTTTCTGGCTGCGCCATCGCACCACTCAAGGGCGGTCATGCCAGCACTGTGAATAAACCCACTCAAGGAATTGAGCAATCCGTTGTCCAGGGCGACAACCCGGCGCAAGCCTCGCGACAGAATCAAGAAACCGTTCGGACCAAATCTTACACCTTGCCGACGGGTTCTCGGTTGGTGGAAACGCGAGTGTCTGCCGACACGAGCGGAGCGCCCGCCACCAATGCCACGGCCCTGGTAATCAGCGCGCCGATGGCCGTTACCGAACATGAAGAGACGCGAGCAACCACAGAGTTGGGAGCGGCTCAGAAGGACACGGCGCGCGAATTGAGCGCGAAGCTGGCGAGCCTCAAAGGCATTGTGTGGGTGGGCGTCGCCATGTTTTTGTTTGGGCTGGCGTCGTTGTTCTATCCGCCGCTGAAACTCCTCATCGGCAGTGTCACGACCAGCGTGGCAATTCTGGTCGGCGGGATCTCGCTGATGATTTTGCCGTCGCTGATCGTCGGGAATGAACTTCTGATTTTGGCCGGCGTCGGTGCGGCGGTGGGGCTCTGGTTTTTTGCTCACCGCCACGGCCAACTTCGCGGACTGGTGGATGCAGCCAAAGCCGTCGTGGATGAACCCTCAACCAAGGCTTGAGCCATGACGCGCGACAAACAACTTGCTCATCTGAATTTTGATCAGGTCGCAGAAAAGCGGCGGCTTGACCAGGCTCTGAACACCAAAGAGTTTGCCGTTCTTGCCGGCATCTCTTACTCGACTGCCCTGGCTTGGTTTCGCGAACCGGGTTTCCCGTCCTTCCGGGGATTTGTCTTTTGGCAGGATTTTGTCCTGTGGCGCAATGCCAAGAATCAGGTCCATGCCGAGAATGAACCGCCTCGGCAGCCAGAATATCGGCGTCCGGTTGAGACGATCCAGTCGCGGCAGTATTCGCCAAGAGTGGCGAAGATTTTGGCCGAAGCTGGTGTTGGCTGAACCTGCTTCAGCCTGGCGATTTTCGAGCGAAAGTTGAGTGCAAATAAATTTACTTGCACTGACTTGCACTCCACTTTTTTACCAAAAAGTTGGTAAATCCGTGCTCTGGCAGGAAATTGAACCTGTGGTTCAGGCCTAAAAAAGTGGGGTTTCTCGACAAAAAACGAACTGGCGATTTACTTGCACTTTACTTGCACTTTTACGTAAGTCGTTGATTATGAATGGAGCGGGTGAAGGGAATCGAACCCTCGTCTCAGCCTTGGGAAGGCCACATTCTACCATTGAACCACACCCGCTTCGCTGCTGGCTTGTTATCTAGCAAACTCCGCCCCGGCTGGCAACTTGTTTGCATCGCCAGGTCAAACCATTTCCAAGCCGCCGATGGCTTCGGTCAATTTTTTCTCGATCAATTTCAGCCGCTCCGGCGAATCAATCTTCCCGGTATCCACGTCGCTGACGTAAAAACTGTCAATCGCCGCGCCGCGCTCGGTCACGATGCGCGCGGCGGCGATGTCCAGATGCAGCTCCGCGAGCGTCTGCGAAATGGTGTACAGCAGGCCGAGCCGGTCTTCGGTTTCAATCTCAATGACCGTCCGCTCGTCGGAAGCGTCATTGTCGAAATTAATTTGCGTGCCGATGCGCTCGCCCAGATAGGCGGAATAATTCGAGCGCGCCGACTGTTGGGCGATGTGCGCGCGGAAATCCACCGCCTCGCCGGTCAAAACCTTTTCCAGCAGGTCGGAAAATTTTTCGCGCTGCTCGCGTTCGGCCAGGGTGCCGGTGCGGGCGTCGTTCACAAAAAACGTGTCCAAGGCGATGCCGTCCGTCCGCGTGAAAATCTGCGCGCCAAGAATGTTCAGGCCCGCCGCGCTCAACGCGCCGGCGATTTTCCCAAACAGGCCGGCGCGGTCCCAGGTGCAGATTTTCACGAGGCTGTAGCCGCGGTCGCGTTCGTCAATCCACGCCGTGACCGGCGCCAGCGCGCGCTGGCCTTCCAAAATCAGGCGGTGCATGAAGCGGTGCGCCAGTTCCACGTCGTCCTGGATCTGCGCGGGCGTGTAGATTTCAAAATACCGCTGTGGCAGCGCGCGGAAATGCGCGTCCAGTTCCTCGTCGGTGATGCGGCGGGGCGCCAGTTCGCGGACGAGGTCGCGCACTTCCTCGCGGGCCTGTTCGGAGGCGCGGCGGAATTCCGTGCCCCCGGTCAACAGCGCCATGGCGCGGGCATGCAACTGCCACAACAAGGAATCCTTGAAGCTGCTCCACAATTTGTCGCTGGTGCCCTGCGAATCCGCGAAGGTGAGCAGCAACAGGAGATTCAATTTTTCCGGCGTGCCGGTGGACCGCGCAAAATTGCGGATGACCGAGGCATCGTCCAAGTCACGCCGCTGGGAAATGGTGGCCATGAGCAGGTGGTTTTCCACCAGAAATTGCACGGTGTCCGCCGCCGCCGAATCGAGCTGCAGCCGTTTGGCCGCGCGCATGGCGAGGCTGGCGCCGACGGCCGCGTGCAGGCCTTTAGCGTGGGGCACCGCCTTGCCGACGTCGTGCAGGAGCAGCGCCAGATACAGGTGCCCCGGATGCTCCAGACTTTGGAACACCGGCTCGTAGTATTTGAACGGCGGTTCCTGCGCCTCCCAGATTTTATCGAGCTGCTCGAGGCAGACCAGCGTGTGTTCATCCGCCGAGTATTGGTGGTAAAACTCGTGCTGCACGAGGCAGGTGAGCTTGCCGAATTCGGGGAGGTATTTGCCGAGGAAATTCACCTCGTGCATCGCGCGCAGGATGTGGCCCACCTCGCCGCGCCGGTCGAGAATGGTGAGAAAGGTTTCCCGGACATGCTCGTCGTTCAAAAACTCGCGGTTCACGAGGGAAAGCTGGTTGCGAATGAGCTGCGCCAGGTCGGGATGCAGCGTAAGCCGGCGTTGTTGCGCGTGCAGAAAAACGCGCATGAGCCGGCGCGGCGAATCGCGGAAGATGCGGTTGTTGGCCGCGCGAATTTCGCCGTCCACGAACAGGAAACCGTCCACCGGCTCCGGCAGTTTGCGCGATTTGCCGCCCGGCAGCAGCTGGCGCAGCCGCGCCAGCCGGCCCGTCTGCGTGGGCGACAGCAACGCCATGCGCTGCTCGAGCGTCCGGGTGATGAGATAGACATTCCGCATGTGGACGTAGAGGTCGCGCATGAATTTCTCGATGCGCTGGCTCGGCGAACGGTCGCCGTAGCCCAGGTTGCTGGCGACGGACGGCTGCAGATTTTTCCCCAGCACGTCCTGCGGGCGGTTGGTGTTGTAGTGCATCTCCGTCCGCACGCGCAGGAGAAATTCGTAGGCGGCCTCCAACTGCTTGCGCTCCGCCTCGCTGACAAATTCGTGCGTCTGCAAGTCGCGCAGCGACCGCGTGCGGTATTTGAAGAACGACATCCAGAGCAGGTTCTGGAAGTCGCGCAGGCCGCCGCAGCCGTTCTTGATGTTCGGCTCCTGCATGCACGCGGAATTGCCGAATTTCGTGCGGCGCGTGGCCTGGTCTTCGAGCCGCATCGCGATGTATTTCTCCTCGTAGCCGAGGACGCATTTCTGCACGACGACTTTTTGAAATCGCGCAAACAAATCCTGGTTGCCCGTGATCAACCGCGACTCGATGAGCGATGTTTTGGACTGCATGTCCGTGTTCGCCACCTTGGCGCAATCGTCAAGGCTGCGCACCGAGTAGCCGATTTTCAGGCCGATGTCCCACAGCGGATAGAGAATGCCGTCAATCAACTTGGCGAGCCACGGCAGGGGCTTGTTGCCGGCGACCTGCCCCTCGTGCAGGAACATGAAATCAATGTCGCTGTGCGGGTTCAGTTCCGCCCGGCCAAAGCCGCCGATGGCCACCAGCGCAACGGGTGGAAATTCCTTCTGCCGGGGCAACCCCGCCGTCGCCTCATTCCACAGGTGCCGCAGCAGCCCGTCGAGGATGGCGGCGCGGGCCTGGCAGATTTCGATGCCGTCCGCCCCGGCGCGGTGCAGCAGCTTCAGGCGGTGAGACTCGACCTTGAGGAAGGTTTTGTAGCGCGCGAGTTTTTCCGCCGGGGTCGCGTTGGGCGAAAACGACAGGCGCGCGGCGGCGGCGGCCTCGATTTTTTTAAGCAGGTCCTGCACGGGCGCAAAAGTTAATGTTTATAAACCATTGCCGCCAGCGAAACCTTGTCCGACAAAAAAATCAAAGGATTCCTCTGCCATCGTCGTCATATTGGTTAAAATCACGCCACATGGGCGACATGGAAGAACAACAAACCTGGATCGCGCAAAGCCGGAACGGCGACCATGCGGCATTTGCGGCGTTGATTCGCGCACATCAACCCATGATCCATTCGCTGACCTACCGCATGACCGGCTCGCTGGCGGACTGCCAGGATCTGGCGCAGGAGACGTTTATCCGAGCCCACCAGCAACTGGATTCCTTTAACGGCACGTCCAAGTTTTCCTCGTGGCTCTATCGCATCGCCGTCAACGCCTGCCTCGACTGGCGGCGACGGGAAACCCGCCGCTCGCAATTGCACGATCAGTGGGGGCAAAACCAGACCACCGAAAGCTCCGGAGCGAACGACGGCGCGGCGCTGGATGAATTGAGCCGGGAAGTGCAGGCCGCCCTGATGAAGCTGCCGGAGAAACAGCGCGCCGCCATCGCCCTGACCGTCTATGGCGGGCACAACCATGCCGAGGCGGCGAAAATTCTTGGCTGCTCGGAAACCACGGTTTCCTGGCGCATCTTTTCCGCACGGCGGAAATTGAAAAAACTTTTAAGCAAGATAGGAGACTGTCATGAATAACTCCGAATTGGATGCCAAACTGAAAGCCGCCCGCGAGCCGGTGCTGCCAGCCGATTACCGGGAAGATTTTCCGCGCCTGGTTCTGGCCGGACTGCGTTCCGCGCCCCGCGAAAACCGCCGTCCTCGACGACTCTGGCTGCCCCGGCTGGCTTGGGGAATGGCGACGGCCGCTTGTATTCTGATCGCCTTCGCCATCGGCCATTGGCACGGGCTGGCGGAAGCCAAAGCCGGCAAAGACGCGCTGGCCAACACGAAATTCATCCAGGAAACGCTGGCGATGTTCCCCAACCGCGTTCGCGCCATCGTGCAGGACGAGCGCGGCGTGAATTTGGTGCTGTCGGACACGGAAAACGTGCCGGCCTCGACGCCGATCTACGTCCGCATCTGCGACGGCAAAAACTGCTCGTCGCTGGTGACGTTCAGCGGGCAGGAAATCCAGATCGCGGGGCAGAAGCTGACGGTGCTGTCGCAGCCGGACGGCGGGATCATTTTGGAGGGGAATAGATTTGTGTGGTCGAGCAGCGAGCCGGTTTATGCGGGGCGGAAACTGAAAATCGAGGCGAAAAATCTCGGAGCAACCACGATGTAAGCATGCGGCGAATGAAAAAACTTTTTTTAGCCCTGGCCATTTGGTTCGTCGTGTCGAAATCGGGGGCGATTACGCGCGTGGCACTGGTCAGCGACAGCGGAGACAACGATATTGCCAAGGTGATGGATCTGGCGACGGTCAGGCTGGGGCAGGAAAAAGAAATTGAATTGCTGAGTCGTGACGAAATCCAACGGGTGCTGGATGAGCAAAAACTTACGCTGGATGGCGCACTGAATCCCAGCCATTTGGTTACCGCCAACAAATTGCTGAAGGTGGATTTGTTTGCGGTGTTGGATGCGGCCTCTCGAACTAATCAAGCCGGCGGCGGCGTGATCCCAGTAGTGGCAGGTCTGACCGTTTTCGACGCCAAAACCGGGGTGCGGCTGGAGGATGCGGCTTTAGTGGCCGGCGATGTGGAGAAGTTGGCGGTATCGGTTGCCGCTGGGGTGCTGAAAGCTCAGCGCAAACAGGTGACAGTTGGATTGCCAACGATTTGCCTGCTGAGTGTGCGCAATGCGGACTTACCGCGCAGCCTCGACCAATATTGCGATTCGGTCGGCCTGCTGTTGGAACGGCGCTTGACGGCAGAGTCCCAATGCGCCGTGCTGGAGCGCCAGCGCCTCAACCAAGTCAATCAGGAACGCGCTCTGCCTGGCGATCTGGGCCAGCAACAATTGCTGGCTTCGCTGATCACCATGGAGATGGAATGTGCTCGCGGTCCGGAGGGCAAAGGGCTTCGCGCAACGGTGCGACTTGCCAACCGCAACGGGCAACCGTTGGCCGTGTTTGCCGTCACAAACGCAATCGGTGATGCGAATGAACTGGCGGCGTCCTTGCAACGGGAAGTTTGTGCAACGCTCAAAATAACGCCGGATGCTTCGCAGGCGGAAGATCGTGACAAGGAAGCAGCACGGTTCCGTCGGGAGGCGGAATTTTTCCTTTCGCACGGTGATTGCGAACGTGGTGTGTCCGGTCTGGAAGCATCTTTTGCCCTGGCTCCGGACACAAAAGGATTGCGCCGGGAACTGGCTGGCGCCTTGGTCGGTCTTGCATCGTCACAAACCAATCTTCTGACCAACCTGCGAATTGCGGATCGGGCAATGGATTTGTTTTTGGATTGCGCTCTCGAAGCCCGAAAACAAGCCAAGCCAGCCGGCCGGCGCGCGGCTTATAACTTCACGCATGATTTCAGCGAATGGGACAGCTACATGCGGCGTTTCGATCGCTTCAGCTTTCAGAGTGCGGATTATTTATCGGCGACGGAAATGCAGGAAGCCCGCCAGCGTTTGCTTGTCCTTTACGAAAAATACCGTTCCTTCCAATTGGACATCTCCCTGCCGGCCCTGTTTCAGGCCGTCTTGGTGCATACCAATGACAATGAATTAGAAACCCGTGATTTGTTTCATGATTATGGCTATGTGATGCTTGCTGGGACCTGGAGCACGGAGAGCCTCTCGGCTTTGTTCCCAGATGAATGGTCGAGAGATTGGCTTGTCATGCTGAAGGACTACATGGATCTGCTGGAGCAAGCGCCGCTGGAACTGCATCCGCGCAGAATTTCGGAGGTGAAGTTCGTGTTGGATTCCGTCTTGTTGGGACCAAGCACTTGGAACGAGGTAAACATGCCCACGCGTGAGAAGGCATGGGACTTGATGGCCTCACATTCGTGCCCTCTCGTTCGGGCATTCGGAAAGTTGAATCAACTGACTGGGGCTGAGTCGGGAGCGCGAAACAAACGAGGATTTTCTCAGTTGCCGGTCGGGGAGCCTTATCGCCTTTACCTGGAAGGGTGCCTGAATGATCCCAGCCAAAGCTCTGCTCCTGCCGCACGACGATTGTTTTATGAGGCTGCTGCCGGAACACAGATTTTCAACTTCCTTGGAAACACAGAAAATGTGGCGTTTTGCGACTCCATGTTGAAACAAAACGATCTGCTACCATTTATTCTCAATGGGGCGACCACTTATTTGATGTCTCAAACCAACCAACCGGAAGCGGTTCAGGCGGTGGACTTCTGCAACCGCGCCATCTCCATCCTGACACGCACCAACGGCAACTATTTTAGTGAATCGGATTCCAAGCAATACCTCCAGGAAGTGATCCGGCAGAGAGACCTAGCACAACGGATGGCCGATGGATTTCGTGAACCGGAACCGTCCGTCCTGCCACCGGCGTGGCGCGAAGTCCGACAGTTGGTGGATCTGGCCTCTGCCAAGAGTGGATTGGGATGGATCTTCCGCCCGGTGGTTCAAGATGAAGTGGTTTATGCCGCAGGTTTTGGCACCGAAGGTTTGGACGGCGGGCAATTTCTCCAGTTGCTCGTGATTCCATTGGGCGGTGGTGCCATGCGGGTGGGCGAAAAAATTGCCGTCACGAATGTGCCTTGGGCTGGAGACTGGGGTTGGTGGGACGTTGGCTGGGAGCGTCCGGACACGCGGGTGGTGCGGCGGTTGGCGTTTCCAAGAGCTGCCTGTGCCGATCTAGAGAACTACTATCTGGGCACAAAGCAGGGCATTTTCGTTTTCCCGAAATCCGGAGGCAAAGTCCGGCGGATCAGCCAGGAAAACGGCTTGCCGGCGGATGAAGTTACAGCGTTGGATTGTTTGGATGGAAAACTCTACGCCGGTTTGGGCGAATCGGGTTATTTCGTTAGCTACGACCTCAAGAAACAACAATGTGATGTTATTTGTTCCGCACGCCGCCGCGAACAGCTTTCCCCGTTCGACAACGGCTCGCCCCTGAAAATACCCATCATGATGGCGGACGAAATCAAACACCGGATTGTATTTCTGACAGGGCAGGCCGGCGGTGGGGAAAACTGGTCTCATGATATGCAAAAGGCAAAAGAGGCGGGCACTGATTACTTTGAAATCATGCGCAGCCAGGCGCGAGCCGGAATGTGGTCTTTCACTCCGGCCACCGGAAACTTCAAGTGCCTGCTGCCACGCCATCCCAATGCGCCCATCTGGGATGTGCGGGCGGCTGAACGCGTGGGCAAAACCAAAATCATGCTGGACTGCAATTTAGGCCAAGCATTGTTCGACCTGAACACGGACCAGGCCACATTGATTTATGGGCACTGTTTTGCGATAGGGCTTGAAGATGGCATGGGGGGAATGGTGCTCAGTCGTGGCATGATTGTGAATCCCGCCCTGCACGTTTTGCCTCTGATGAATCACTGGTCTAGCGCGGTTCCTGCCAGGTTTATTCATGGCGACTGGATTTGGACGGCACTAGGTTTCAGTCGGATTTCAATCCAAACCGGTCGTCAAGACCCTCTACCATCGCTTCGTCCTTCTCTGCCAAGATTTGAGCCAAGTGAATGTTTCCAGGTTCTGAACAATGACACAGCGCTTATCGGCGACCAATATGGTCTATGGCTGGTGCAATTGACCGGAGGTAATGATTCACCGCAAAAAATGGTCACACGCTAAAATCCTGAAAATCTCCCAACATCAAATCCAAAGGATTTCAAAACCACCTTCGTCATATCTGATGAAAATGAAACTGCAGCGCACAGGAATGTTGAGCGTGGTGCTGGCCGGCCTCGCCGGTGCGGCGCAGGCGGCGCTGCAACTGGTGCCGGGCGACAAACCGGCCAGCGGCTTCGGCGGCGAGCCAAGTTCAATCAGCGTCACGTTTTCAAATTCCGCCGATCAGGATTTTAATTCCGAAATTCGCACCCGGATTTTCCAGACCAGTTCGGCAACGGCGGTGCCGGTGAGCGCGGCGGCTTGGAAAACGCTCCGCGTGCTGCCGCAACAAACCGTGCGGGAATCCGCGCGGCTGGATTTCCCGGCGGTGAAGGCGGAGACAAAGTTCCTGGTGCAATGGCTGGAGAATACAAACCGCGTCATCGGCACGACGGAGGTCTGGGTTTATCCGACGAATCTGCTGGCGGAATTGAAACCGCTGCTCGGCGAAGACACGCTGGGCGTGCTGGATCCGAACAACGAGATCAAGCCCCTGCTCCAGCGAAACGCGGTGACGTTTGTGGATCTGGGGGAAATGGCGCTGGAGGATTTCACCGGCAAACTGGCCATCATCGGTCCGTTTCAATCCAAGGCGCAGATGCGCGAAGGCTTGACGCGTGCCGTCCAAGCGCTCGGCAAACATCAGGTGGCGGTGGTGTGGTTGCTGCCGCCGCCGGGGAAGCGGTCCAAACCGGTGCCGTCGTTTTACTCCGTGCCATCCGGCACCAACGCCGTGGTGGTGGCGCAGGCGGAACTGGTTTCCCGACTGCCGGAGAATCCGCAGGCGCAGTTAAACTTGATCCATTTTTGCAAGCTGGCACTGCAACCGCAGCCACCCGCTTTGCCTGAGTCCAATCCACAACCGTGAAACGACCCAGCTCATGAAACCCAATCCATTTCAGAACAAAACGGCCGGCCGATCTGGCAGCCCGGAGGCGAAGCGGCATTTCAAACGCTACCAGCCTTTGCCGATGCTGGATTTCCCGCGGCCGGCGCGTGAGGACAAAGCGCCCGGACCGACGGCACCCTCCCCCTTCTCCACTCAAACGGCGGCCGCGCAAGCGCACGCCTCAATCCAAAAACCAACCAATAACATCATGAAAACAAAAATGCTCATCACGCTGTGCTTGTCACTTTTGACCGGCGTCATTCAAGCCGCACCGCTGACCGTGGCCGTCTATGATTTCAAAGGTGACGCCGAGGCCGCCACTTATGGCAACAACGTCACCACGCTCGTCACCGCCGACCTGACCACCGAGACCAATCTGGTCATGCTGGAGCGGTCCGACTTGAACAAGGTATTGAATGAACAATCGTTTGGTTTCTCGGGCATGGTCAACGCGGATGCCGCCGCCAAGATTGGCCAGATTACCGGGGTGAAAGTTTTGATAGCGGGGCAGGTCATTCGCACGGGCAACAATCGTCTGGTGATCGTGGCCAATATTATCGGCACGGAAACCGCCCGGCTCTATGCGGCCAAAGTGGAAGGCGGGGCGGATAATTTGCTCGCGCTGACCGATGACTTGAGCCGGAAAATCGCCCGCACCATTTGCGAACAGGCCACCAATCTGGTGGCGCCGCCGGTGGAATCTCGTGACGAGCGCGTCGCCCGGATTATCAAAAGCATCGAAGGCACCAACCGGCCTTCGGTGTTGGTGAACATCAATGCTTACAACGAACACGGCGACCAATGGCGTGAAAATATATCGAGCGGCGAACTTGGTGCCGTCCTGTTGAAAGCCGGGTTCAAAGTGATGAATGACAATTCCGAGCAGAAGCCGGACATCCTCATTACCGGGCTCGCGTCGGGAGGTGCAGGGCCGGCGCATGGCGGACTTTTTAGCAGCGGTGGTTTTATTGAAGTCACCGTTCAAGACCGTCGCTCTGGAAGAATTGTTAGTTACGACCATCAGGGGGACACCGTGACGGATGTTGCCCAAGCATTGGCCGGAGCCGCGTGCAGCGTCAAAATCGCGGACGAACTGGCAGAACGCATTCTTCCGCTGCTGGCGAAATGATTTTGCTCCGGCGAAACAGAATTTATGAAAACCAAAATGCTCCTCACCTTGTCGCTGGCATTGTTGGGCGGCTCAATCGCCCACGCCGCGCCGCTCACCGTGGCAGTCTATGATTTTCGCGGTGACGGTGACGCCGCCAGCTACGGCAACAACGTGACCACGCTGGTCACCGCCGACCTGACGACCGAGACCAATTTGGTCATGCTAGAACGGGCGGAATTGACCAAAGCCTTGAACGAACAGGCCTTTGGTATTTCGGGCATGGTCAGCTCGGATGCCGCCGCCAAAATCGGGCAAATCACCGGCGCGAAAGTGTTGGTGGCCGGACAGGTCATCAAGACCGGCCAGAATCATCTGATCATTGTCGCGAACATCATCGGCACGGAAACCGGCCGGCTGTTCGCCGACAAGGTGGAGGGCGCGACGGACAACCTGTCGGATTTGACTTCCGATTTGAGCCGGAAGATTGCCCAGACCATCAGCAGCCAGGCAACGAACCTCATTGCGGCAGAACAGGAATCCGCTACGGAAAGGCTGGATCGAATCATCAAAAGCATTGCCGGCACCAATCGTCCGAGCGTGATGGTTGACATTCATTGGCTGGACAATAAACAGAGAATCCATCAAAGCACCGTCGCTGAAGGCGAATTTGGGAAAGTCCTGTTGAAAGCCGGATTCACGGTGGTGGACGCCAACTCAGACCGGAAACCAGACGTGGAAATCACCGGCACGGAGACCGCAAGCATCGGGCCGCGGCAGGGCACCCTGTTTTCATTCACCGACACCATAGATGTGAAAGTTCAGGAACGGCGGACGGGCAACATAATCACCGTTGAACATCAGGTAGGCTCCGCGAATGCCGGCGGGCGCGCCGCCGCCAACGCCGCTTCACAGGTCGACGCCGTTGATGCGCTGGCGGAAAGAATCCTTCCATTGCTGGCAAAATAACCCAATCCCAACCCATAACATTATGAAAACATCCATCACATTCAGCCTGCTGGCCACGCTGTTGCTGGCCGGCACCCCCCGGCTCCACGCCGCTGCCACCAACGAAGCTCCGGCCGGTGCCACCAACAACGCGCCGGCATCCGGCATTGTCACCAACAACGACGAGGTGTTAACCGTGGCCGTCTTCGACTTTGAATCAAAAGACGAATCCGTCCGCGATCTCGGCCCAAAAGTCGCCACGCTGCTCAACGCCAATTTGTCGGCCAGTCCGAACGTGATCACCGTTGAGCGCGCGGAATTGGAAAAAGTTCTGGGCGAACAGGAATTGGGTTTGTCCGGCACGGTCAGCCCGGACACGGCCGCCAAGGTGGGACAACTCACCGGGGCCAAGGTGCTGGTGACGGGCCGCGTGTTCAAGGTGGAGAGCCAGACGCTCATTGTCGCCAAGGTGATCGGCACGGAAACCAGCCGGGTTTATGGCGAGATGGTGCAGGGCGGATCGGGCACTTCCATCGTTGACCTCTCCTCCAAGCTGGCGGAAAAGATTGCCGGCGTGGTCGCAGAAAAAGGCACCACGCTCGTGGCCAAAGTGCCGACGCGCGAGGAACGGATCGCCAAGATCAAGCAGGCACTCGGAGACAAAAAACTGCCGGTGGTGGCGGTGAAGATCAGCGAACGGCATTACGGTCCGCACATCATTGACCCGGCGGCGGAGACCGAGCTGACGATCCTGTTGCAGCAATGCGGCTTCAAGGTGGCGGATGGCGACACCAAGGAGAAGCCGGATTTGGAAATTTCCGGCGAAGCGTTCAGCGCCTACGGCATGCAAAAGGGAAACCTGATCTCCTGCAAATCGCGCATCGAGATCAAGGTGCGTAACGTGGCGACCGGAAACATCCTCTTCGTGGACCGGCAGACGAGCGTGGGCGTGGACATCGCGGAACAGACGGCGGCCAAGACGGCGCTGGAAAACGCGGCGGACCTGCTGGCGGAACGGTTGCTGCCGAAGCTGGTGAAGTGAAGCGGGTTTGGCATTGAAACATGCCGACCTTCTGAACAGAACCATGATTCACACCTTTTCAAAGGCATTCGTCTGCCTGGCAGTTGCGTTCACCGTCAACCACAACCTCCAGGCTGAACCATTGCGCGTGGCGGTGCTGGACAGTCCAGACACCGTCAATTGGTCCGCCGGACTGGCGGATTTCGTCGAGGCGGGATTGCAAAAGGAAGGCGTGCCCACCTACGATCGGCGCTTTGTGCGCGTGTGGCTGGGTGAGCGCGAATTGAACCGTTCAGGAGTCGCGGATCTCAAAACCGTGCGCCAGGCAAAGTTGCCGACGGTGGACCTGTTTGTTCGCGCTGTGGCCAGCCCGATCGGCACGAATCAGTTCTCCCTGACGCTCGAAGCCGTTCGCGCTGCCGACGCGACGGCGGTCATTTCACTTGCGGCGCAGGGGCGCTATCCGCAGGAATGGCTCTCCACGGTGGAAAACCTGGTGCGACAGATGGCTTCACGATTGCGCGACAAGCAATCAGCCGAAAACAAGACCATACCCGGTCGCGCCATCACTTGGATGCCGGAGGCGAGCCTGTGGTTTTTTCGTGGACTGGAATGTTATGAGGCCAGCGATTACGCCCAAGCGATCGTGGCGTTCCGCAAAGCCCGGCGATGGGATCGGCACTTTCGATTGGCCTGGCTGTGGGAAGCGCGCAGTTATCAGCGTGCGGGGTTTGATGCCCAAGCCCGGAGGGTGCTGGAAGCCGGGCAGCTTGCGGACAAGCCGGTCGGGCAAGCGTTGGAACGGCCAGTCCTGGCAGTCGTGGCAGGCATTGGAATATCTCCGGAAGACCAGCAGTTTTTTTCCCAATCTCTGGCCGACAGCGGAAAAGTGTCGCTTCTGGATCCGCATTGGATCGGAACGACAACCCGGGAGGTGGATTTGCAACTTACCGGCGAAATCGCCGCGCGTTCCGAGGCTCACAATGCCTGGCTGGTGGTGGATCAGGTGGTGTTTCTGGAACGAACGCATGACCAGTTTCATATCCGCAAACAAGATGCGTTAAACGGTCTAGTTATGTGGCGGGGAGAAGCTCCCGCTACGACAAACGGCTTGTCTCATTTGATAAAGTCGTTCCTCCAATCAGATAAAACCGCCGGTTCCCAAATCCGGGAATCCACAGTGGTTCCGACGGCAGCGTCAAACCACGCCCGCTTTTCCATGAACAAGGCGGAAACGGAACTGGCGCGATGCCTTGACCGCGCCATGAGAAATCCAGGAGATGTCCGCGCCTTGCTGGCGACCGCAGATGCCTGTCAGACCTGGCAATCGGATGCCTTGAAAATGGATGGCAAACTTGAGCAGGGAGTGGAATGGCGCGTGCGGGAGGAATTTCTCAAGCAGGCATTGGCCGCCATCCGCCAGAACCCCGGCCAAACAAACGCCTCCTTCTGGCTGGCGGCAACACTGTGGCGGCAGCGTTATCAGCCTGAATTTGGCATCTGGGCTGGCGCCGGGCCGGGCCTTCCATTGCGCGAACAGATGAAACCCCTCTTGGATTTGTATTCCCATAGCACCGATGCCACCAATCTTGCCGAAACCTTTATCGAAACCCCCTTTCACAAAAAAATATCAAGGCCCGTAGATCCCCGTTATCTTGCGCCACCGTTTCCGGACGAGCCTGCCTCAGCACCAGATACAGCTCATCAGGACGAGAGCCAGGCCGGAGAAGCGCGGCTGGCAGAATTTCGTTCTCTAGTCGCCCAAAACCATCTTGCCCGCGCCTCTTTGCTGTTCTGGGACTTGCCATCGGCGGATCATTTTCAGGATCAAGCCTTCCAGAACGAAATCCAAGCCTTCCAAAAATTGATGTTTGAAGATCAGCAGGCGAACACTGTTTTCAAACAAAAACTCGCGGCAGTCAGCAGCCCGGGGCAACTGGCTGAAGCTCTTTCCGGGTGGAAGCCGGCGTTCTCCATGGAACATCGCGAAGAGGAAATCACCGGGCTGTGCGATCAGCTGGCCAAATTTTCAGGAGCGCAAGCCGAGTGTCGTTTTTTGGAATCACAGCTTGAGAAATTTGTCGTGGATTATGGCACGCTGGAAGACCCGCATGCGCGTGGATTTCCCAATCCATTGGTGGTGCGCTTGAGAACGGAGGCGGATGCTCTTGCCATCACAGGCGACACCGGAGATTCCGACAAGGCCTATGAACTGATCATGCGGACACCCGAAGTTCCAGTGCGCACGCGGCTCACCACCGCCTACGATCTGGCTGTCCGCTGCTATCAGCGGGGTGATTACTTTCGCGCCACTGAACTTTTACGTGAACTGCTGGCCGATGATGCCTCTGAAGATGTCATTCTTTCTTGGAGCGGCAACAAAACAACCAGTGTGCAGGACAAAGCCTATGCGCTGCTCAAGCAAGCGAGGTTGTTCGGCGATGGCGAACTGGATTTCAAGCGTTGCGGGGGCGAGCCGCAGAGTTTGCCGGCGCCCACCCCCACCGAAATGAGTGAACTGGAGGCGCTATTTACAAAGCGCATTGCGCTGCAATCGAGCGTCGGGCGGCCCACGGCTGAAAAACTCGCCAAATATCATGAGGAAATCAAGCGAGTCGAACAAGCAATGCTCCAGCAACATCGCGACGCGTTGCCTGCGTTTCTTGCCGGTAAACTCAAGGAACTCGGACCCAGTCCCGCATTAATGGGCCTGTGCGCCCAGCTTGGGCCGAAAGCGGAACCGCTATTGCCGCAAATCGTGGCGGGGGTCCTTCAGAATGACGATCCTTCCACACAAGCCAACGCATTGAATGCGCTGGCGAATATCGGGCAGCCAGCGGCCGGCACCCTGCCGGTGGTGATTTTGGCAATGGAATCGGACGATGAAATCATGACCGTTCAGTCGGCCGCACAATGGACACAAAAAAAACTGGGCGCGGCCCCCCGCCGGACAGTGCCTTATCTCGCACGTCTCCTTTATCATCCGAACGCGATCGTGGCGCAAAACGCCGCAGACAGCCTGGTGTCGGCTGCCGGCCTGCCCGTTGACTGGCATGCCGGTTTAACGGTTGAAGAATATCTGCAACGGCTGGAAAACTGGTGGGAAAACATCGGTTCATGGCAGGCGTGGAAATAGCATGAAAGAAAAACACCTCATGGAAAACAAGCCGATGGCATGGCATTCAGCACTGAATCCGGCGTGGAGCCGCTGGCTGTTGCTCTGGCTGGCCCTCGCCTGCTCAAGCGGGATGATTCAAGCCGCCAGCTCCCTCGCCGTGCTGGATTTCAAGGTGGAGAATCCGTCGGCTGTCGCAGGCGAGCGGGTGGCGGGACTGGAGGATTTCTTTGAGGTGGCGCTGCAAAAACAGGACATGCCGGTATTGGAGCGGCGCAACATCCGGCTGATTCTGGCGGAGCGCGCCTGGCATAACGGCGGTATGCTGTCCGCGGAAACCTTGTCGCAAGCCAAACTTCCCGCAGTGGATTATTTTTTGGATGGCACGGTCGCTTTTCCTTCAGCCGGTGAATTCACCCTGACCATTTCCATCATCCGCAGCGACAAGTCCACAGTGGAAGCCTCGCTCATCCGACGCGGCAATTATCCCGAAGACTGGCTGCCGGCCATCGAATCGCTGGCCAAAGAGACGGGGCAAAAATTGCAACTTCCCAAACGGCCCATTTCGGAACGCTCCGAGTTTGAAATGATGACGTGGCTGCCGGAGGCAGCGCTGCCGTTTTTCAAAGGCCTCGATTATTTCAGCCGTGGGGATTATGCCGCGGCCGTGCCGTGGTTCCGGCACAGCTACGAGAAAGACCGGCATTTCGACCTGGCCCGGCATTGGGAAGCGCGAGCCTATGAAAAATCAGGCCTGCCGCAACTGGCCAAGGCCGTGGCTGCGAGAGACACCAACGCCGCGACGGACGCGAAAGGCTTGAAACGATTGGTGGTCGCCGTGGTGGCTTCGGACAATGTTCCCGCCGCCGGGCGCGCGGCGTTTGTGCAAGCGCTGGCCAATGACGGACAATTTGAATTGTTTGATCCCGCAGCCATCGGGGCCACCGCCAGGGAAATTGATTTACAACTGACCGGCCAGATGGCGACGCCAATCAATGAACGCAGCGTCTGGCTGGTGGTGGATGACCTGATTTATCTGGATGCACCGGAGGCCGAGACGATCACCGCCCGCCAGCAAAATCTTTTGTCCGGGGAAACGGTGCGGCAGGCCAGGGCCCAAATGGCTGGCGGGGATGAAAAAAGTTTCACCGCGCTGGTCCGGTCGTTTTTGAAAAACAGAACGGAAGCCACAGCCGTCTCCTCCGCAAATGAGGATCCGCAAGCCAGGCCGGAACCGGCGCGAACCGAACCAGCGGACTCGGCCTTTCCGAAAGCGCTCCGGCTGGTGCAAACCGAGCCGGACAGTGCGCGGCGCTGGATTGGGCTGGCCGATTATTACGCCGATTATCAATTCAAAGGCATCTGTTTGGATGAGGCAATCAAAGCCATCGGACGAAAACGGGAGCAGCCGGACGCGGCCTTTTGGCTCGCTTCGGCGCTGTGGCGCAAGCGCGAGATGTCGAGCCGGGTGTTTTACGAGCCGACCGCCTTCTGGCATGCGTCCAATCCGCTGACCAATGATTTTGCCCAATTATTGCAATGGTTTCCCAAGAGCGCGGAAGCCGCCGCATTGCTGGAAGTGACCAATCATGGCGAAGGAAGTTATCGCTATGTGGAGCCGGCGGACCGGCGTTATTTGAGCGTCGTTTACACCAACCTGCATTACAACCCGCCACCGGAGAAAACAACCCGGACGGTGACGGCCACGGCAAATTTTACGGGCGACCAACCGTTAAATCGGCTGGCTGAATTATTAAAAAACGGCCGCCTGGCTCCGGCTTGGCAACTGGCCAATGACCTGAACCAGTCAGACAACGCGTCCGTCAAATCGCAGGTTCAAGCGGCATTAAGCGATCTGTCGCAGACCTGTCGGCGCGAAGCCCGACAATTCCAGGATTTTTCTTCGGCGATCGCCGCCGGCAATGAACCGCAGGCACTAGCACTGGGACGGGATTTGTCAAAATGCATAGACCGGCGGCAACGCGCCGAAGTCATCAACCGGTGCGCCGAAATCATCAAGAAACAAAAAGGCAGCAACGAGCAGTTGAAATATCTCTTCAGCCAAGCCCGGCTATATCGGGAAGATTTTCTGATCAACCCGGTTACCGGACTGCCGGGAAATCGCTGCGAATACCAATGGATGGAGAATTTCATCGCGGGCATGCGGGTGATCAGCCCGGATTACGGATACGAGCCGCTGATGGGAACCGTGGCGGAGATCGCGCACGACCAGCCGCCGTCGGATTTGACCCGGGAAATAATTGATTACATCCGCAACGATCCGGTGCTGTCACGGGAGAAACGGCTGACGGCCGTCTATGACCTTGCCATGCTAGAACAGGCGCAGGGACACACGTTCGAGGCGCTGGATCTGCTCAAGGACATATTGCGGCAGACGGAAGGCACCGGCCTGCCTTTGCGCCGTAATAGCACCTGGTCGCAGAGCATTGAAAGCGCCGCCTTTGATGCGCTGCGCAAAATCCGGGTTTACGCCGGCGCGGAGGTTGATGTCTGCAATTTCTGCGGGAAAATTCCTGATGAGCCGCCGCAAAAACCGGCGAATTATGAGGAAGTAAACCGCAAGCTGGCCCGGCTCTGGAAACAACAGATCGGCGAAGCGGGCACCACCAATCCGCCCATCGACCAGCAGCTATTGGCCGGCAAGGAAGACTTTTTCCCGGTCATCCTTTACAAATTGCGCACCGGCGAAGAAGTGTCGCACACGCTCATCTTTTGTTCAGACTTGGGCACGAACTCCTTGCCCGCACTGCCGGTGATTTTGCAAATCATCCACCGTGGCGAGCCATTTCAGGATTACAACAATGCGCTCATGGCGTTGGGCGCGCTGGGGCACGCGGCGGGATGCGCCAAACCGCTCCTGATCCTGGCCCGGGAGAATGCCGACAATGGAAATTTCAACTATGCGCTGAAGTGCATCGGCCCGGCCCCCCGCCGGGTCATGCCGCAACTGGCGCAACTGCTGTATCATAAAAATCCCGTGATTTGCCAACTGGCGGCGCAGGCCATGATGGAAACCGCGGCCCTGGACCGAAAACAATTCAAGGGGCATTCCGATGAACAACAGGTGACATCGGTGCGCCAATGGTGGGAGGAAGCCGGAATCTCCCAACAGTGGGGATGGTGAGACGCCGCCCGGCCAGAATTAAACCGCAACCTTGTCGCCTGCGCGGGGTTGGATAGACTGGCCGCGACAATGCCCGACCAAGCCGATCCCGATGCCATGCTGATGCTGCGTGTGAAACGCGGCGACCGCGCGGCGTTTGCCGAACTGGTCGAGAAATACAAGCAGCCGTTGTTCAACTTTGTTTTCCGCACGCTGCGCGACGAGACCGAGACCGAGGACGTGGCGCAAAACACCTTTCTCCAAGTCTGGAAATCCCGCGCCCGCTACCAGCGCACGGCGAAATTTTCCACCTGGCTGTTCACCATCGCGCGGAATCTGTGCCTCAACGAAATCCGCCGCCGCTCGCGCCATCCGGCGGAATCGCTGGAGGAAACCCACCCCGAGCACGATGACCAGCCGTCGCGGCAATACGAGGATAAAAAGATTTTTTTGCCGACGGAAACCACGCTCCACGGCGAGCTCGCGCAAAAGATCGAGGAAGCCCTGGCCGAACTCCCGGAAAACCAGCGCACCGCGATTCTGCTGTGCCGGCAGGATGAATTAAGCTACGAGGAAATCGCCGAAGTGCTGGACTGCTCGCTGTCCGCCACCAAATCCCTCATCCATCGCGGCCGCGAAATGCTGAAGGAAAAGCTCAAGCCGTATTTGCAGAGCGGCGAATGGGAAGATTGAACGGTAGGGCGGCGCTGCTGCGCCGCCTGCGAATACCTACCAATCCTTCACTGGCCGGCTTGGATTGCGCGGCTTGTTCTCCGGCTTCAGCTGCAACAACTGTTCGTTGCCTTTTTGCGCATCCAGCAATTGTTTCGCCTCTTCCGGCGTCATCTCACCCGGCTTGACCGGCTGGCCTTGCTGCTGATCCGGCTTTTCGTCCTTCGGCTTGTCGCCGGAATCGTTCTTCTGCTTCGGCGGCTTCGGTTTCTCGTCCTTTTTCTGGTCGGACTGATTTTGCTTCTGCTGATCCTGTTGCTGGTTTTGATCCTGCTTCTGCTGCTGATCTTTTTGATTCTGTTGTTTCTGCTCGTCCGACTTTTTCTGCTGGTCGTTCGATTGGTTCTGTTGATTTTGTTGCTGCTGGTTTTGCGATTGCTGCTGCTGCTGTTGTTTGAGCAACTGCTCCAGTTTTTTCAGTTTCTCGTCGTCGGGATAAGTCTTCAATCCCATTTCCACCCGCTCCAGCGCGGCCGGGATGTTGTTGGAAATGTAAAGCTGCGCACCGCCGTTGAAAAAATCCTCGGCGGGCGCAAGCTGCGCGCAAAGTTTCTGCGCGGCGATAAACAGCACGCTAAGGCTGATGAGGAGTCGCGATGTCATCAATGTCCTTCAATTTCTTGGTGAACTCTTCAAACTGTTTTTCGGCGATTTTGTATTTCTGCGCCAGCGCCGACATGATTTCGTGGGCGCGATGAAATTCCGCGCGCTGCACCGCCGTGTCGGCGGTGGCCTTGGCCGACTGCAACGCCGCCTTGAGCGCACGCACCTGTTCCGCTGCGCCTTGAGCGAAGCGGTAATTGAAAATCGCGTCCGCGTCATTCGTGTTCAGCATCACGGCGCGCTCGTAGATTTTTGCCGCCGCGTCGAAACCCTGCTCCAGGCCGTCCAAATCCTTCGCCTGTTTGGCTACTTGGAACTGCACGTTGCCGAGGTTGTAAAAGGCCTGCTGCTGCAACTTCAAATCCGGCGACAGCGTCACCTGCTGGAACAGATTTTGCGCGAGGTCGAAATTCGTGGCGCGATACGCCGCGTTGCCGGCGTTGAATACCAGCCGCAGATCATTCGTCTTCACCGCCGCAATTTTTTGGTATTCCGCCAATGCATTGGTGAAGTTGCCTGATTGGTATTCGCGCAACGCCGCTGCCGGTGAAGCCATCGCGTTGCTACACGAAATCAAACCTGCGATGAAAATGACTACTGCGGTCGGAGCGCCGAGCACCGTCTCGGCCCGTTTCCAGCCGGTTTTCATTCTGCGCCGAGACGGTGCTCGGCGTTCCGGCAGCAAGAATTCCACCACCAGCAAAACCATCGCCGCCGCCAGCGGCCACTGGAACTGCTCGTGATACCGGCGCACGAGTTTTTCCTTCCCCTCGGATTTCGGAAGCGGCGCGAGGCCGCGATCGTAAAGCGTGTTGATGGTGTCCGCGCCGCGCAACGGCAGGTAAAATCCACCCGTCGCCGTGGCGATTTGCTGCAAAAGCTCCTCGTTCAAATGCGATTTCACGACCTGGCCTTTGTCGTCGCGGACGTAATCCGAATTGCCGTTCGCATCCGCGACGGTGATGAGCGTGCCCTCCGCCGAGCCGATGCCGACGGTGAAAATCTTCAGCCCTTCCTTTGCCGCGTTTTGCGCCGCTTCCAGCGCGCCCTCGTCGTTGTCCTCGCCGTCGGTAAACAGCACCAGCGCGCGGTGGTTGCCTTTTTCTTTGAAAGTTTCGAGTGCCGTGTTGATCGCCGCCGCGAGCGCCGTGCCGCCCTGGGGAATGGAATTCACATCCAGCGCCTGCACGCTTTGCTGGAACGCCGTGTCGTCAATCGTCAGCGGACAGGAAAGAAACGCGTCGCCGGCGAACGCCACCAATCCGAGCCGGTCGGCCTTGGCGGTCTGCATCAATTCCAGCGCGGCGAGCTTCGCGCGCGCGAGCCGGTTCGGCGCGATGTCTGTCGCGAGCATGGACTTCGAGGTGTCCACGGCCACGACGATGTCCAAGCCGTTTTGCTGAACTTCTTCCAAGTCAAATCCGCGCTGCGGCCGTGCGATGGCGACAATCAACAGTGCCACCGCCAAAATCGCCAGCGTGTAGCGCCATTTCCGCCGCGTCGGTGAAAGCCCGACCGTCAGTTGCGCGAGCAGCCGCGGTTCGACGAATTGCGTGAGCAGCTTTTGCTTCACGCGCTCGCTCCACCAGAAAAACGCCGCCAGCGCCGGCGGAATCACCAGCAAAAGCCAAAGAAGTTGTGGATGCTCGAAACGCATTTTTTAAATCGTAAATCGTAAATCGGCAATCGTAAATTTCATGGCAGCCTCCGGAATGCGGTTTGCGCGAGGACGAATTCGATCAGCAGCACCGCCAGCCCGGCCGCGACAAACCACGCGAACAGCTCGGTGAACTGCGTGTATTTCTTCACGCTCGCCTCGGTCTTCTCCAGCTTGTCAATTTCGTCGTAAATCTGCTGAAACTTCTCCGCGTTATCCGCGCGATAATATTTTCCGCCGGTTTTGTCGGCGATTTTTTGCAGCGTGTCCTCGTCCACATCCACCGGCATCATCTGATAGATTTTGCGGCCGAACATGTCACGCCCCGGCATCGGTGCCTGGCCGCGCAGGCCGATGCCGACCGTATAGACTTTCACCTTGAGCGAAGCCGCCGCTTCCGCCGCGAGCAGCGGTTGCAATTTCCCTGCGTTGTTCACGCCGTCGGTCATCAGGATCACGATCTTGCTTTTCGCCTTCAGATCGCGCAGCCGGTTCACCGCCGTGCCGAGGCCGTCGCCGATGGCCGTGGAGTTCTCATTGATCGCGCCGATCTCCAGCCGGTCGAGATTCGCCTGCACAAAATCGTGGTCGAGCGTCAGCGGCGTGCCGATGAACGCCTGCGACGCGAACAGCACCAGCCCGATGCGGTCGTTCGGACGCTTGTCAATGAAGCCCTTCAACACCGAGCGCGCCATGTTGAACCGGTTCACGCGCTCGCCGCGCACCTCGAAATCCTCCGAAATCATGCTGCCCGACATATCGAGCGCCACGACGATGTCCACGCCGCTCGCCTTCACCTCCGTCGTGCTTTTCTGCAAACGCGGCTGCGCGAGTGCCACGATGCACAACGCCAGCGCCAGCCAGCGCAGCGAACCGAGAAAGCCGCCGAAGCGCGAGCGATGGATGTTCTGCATCGCGCGCACCAGTTGCACCGACGAATAAACGAACGCCGGCGGCGCGCCGCGCCGGCCCTTCAGCCACGCCAGCACCGGCAGCAGCAGGAGCAGCAACAACAGCCATGGATGAGCGAACACCATTTTTGATTTACGATTTACGATTTACGATTGGTTCCGATATGCCGTCATTTAAAATTGGTTGCGGCTCCGTTTCTTCCACCAGCCGCAGCGCGGAGGAATGCAGCTCGCGCAATTCGTTTTCGCCCGGCTCGTATTTGGCGAACTTTACCAAGTCGCAGCTCGCGAGAAATCCGCCAAGGCTTTCCTTTTGCTCCGGCAGCAGCGACTTCGTTCCCGCCAGCTCGCGCAGGAATTCTTCCGTCGTCCGCTCCGGCGCGCGGAAATCAAAGCGTTCTTCCAGATAAGCCCGCGCCGTGTCGGACACCGCAACGACGAACGGCTTCGGCTGCGTAATGAGCGCGAGCGCCCGCTCCAGTTTCTGTTTCGCGCGGATGTGCGCCGGAACCGGCGGCGGCAGGACGATGTGCGTCTTGCGATTTTTCCACCAGCGCCAGAGCAGCAAAGCGGCAACCAACAGGGCCGCACCAATCAGCGTCCACCAAAGCCACGCGTAGCCGTCCGAAATCTCAATCGGCGGCTTGATATCGCGGATGTCCTCGGCGATAGGAGCCAGGTTGTTATTCGTGGCAATCATGCGTGACGAAAATTATTAATTCGCGATGGTAGCACCCGCCTCCGGCGGGTGGTTTCGGGCGTCGCGCCCGAAACCAACGGGACGCGTCGCTGCGAGAAACGCTCACGAGCCAATGCAAAGACACACGCCCTGCCGCAATTCGGCGGGACGCCGAATTGAACCCGCGAGACGCGGGTGCTACCAATATTTTTTCCGAGCCTCGTCTTCATCCGCGCAGCCTCCGTTTTTCGCGGTTCTCGAAAAATTTCGCCAGCGTCGGCCCGTAATCCTGGTCCGTGCGCAACTGCATCGCGTCAATGCCCGCGCGGCGAAACAGCCGCGCGACCTCCGACTGCGCCTTTACCTGCCGCTCTGCGAACGCCGCCCGCTTGCGCGCATCGCCGGTGTTGACCTCCACAATCTGACCGGTCTCGGCGTCCTGAAAAATCAACCGCCCCAGATTCGGCAATTCCAATTCGTGCGGATCGGAAACCTGCACCGCCACCACATCGTGCTTGCGGTTTGTCTGCCGCAGCCGCGTGAACGACGCCTGCGCGAGCGATTCCAATGACATCATGTGCGGGCGCGCTGCCGGCTTCTCGCCCGTGCGACGTGACGCAACCGGCGAGCCGAGAAAATCCGACACGATCACCGTGATGGCTTTATGCGACTGCACACGCAAAAGAAATTCCAGCGCGGCGTTCAAGTCCGTCCCGCGCCGCTTCGGCTCAAAAAATAAAACCTCGCGGATGACGCGGAGGACGTGGCTGCGGCCTTTGCGCGGTGGGATGAATTTCTCCACCTCGTCGCTGAAGAGGATGAGGCCGACCTTGTCATTATTGCGGATGGCGGAGAACGCCAGCACCGAGGCGATTTCCGCCGCCAGCTCGCGTTTAGATTGCCCGCGCGAGCCGAACAGGCCGGAGCCGCTCACGTCCACTACGAGCATGAGCGTGAGTTCGCGTTCCTCGACAAACTTCTTGATGAACGGATGGTTCATCCGCGCGGTGACGTTCCAGTCAATCGCGC
>CAYUGC010000023.1:0-25668 GCA_964444085.1 uncultured Bifidobacteriaceae bacterium
TTCCCGAAGGCGAAGCCATGCGCCGCATGGAAAAAGCCATGCTCGAAGTCTGGACGGATGCCGACAAGAAGGGCGAACGTTATTTTCCGCACGAATTTTTCTACAAGGTTTTGCTCTCCGGAAAATACGAGAAGTATTACCAGATTGACCCGAAACATTCCTGGATGCTGGCCGCCGCGCAGAAGAATTTGCCCATCGTCGTCCCCGGTTGGGAAGACGCCACGCTGGGCAACATGTATGCCGCCGCCGTCATCCGCGGCGAGATCAAAAACGTCCACACCGTCCGCACCGGCATTGAATACATGACGTGGCTCGCGGAGCATTACACCAAGACGGCCACCAAGAAGAGCACGCTCGGCATGTTCCAGATCGGCGGCGGCATTTCCGGCGACTTCCCGATCTGCGTCGTGCCGATGCTGCATCAGGATTTGCTGCGCACCAGCGTGCCGCTCTGGGGCTATTTCTGCCAGATCAGCGATTCGACCACCAGCTACGGCAGTTATTCCGGCGCGGTGCCGAACGAAAAAATCACCTGGGGCAAACTCGGCGTGAAGACGCCGAAATTCATCATCGAATCCGACGCCACGATTGTTGCGCCGCTGATTTTTGCCCACGTTCTCGGCTGGTAAAAACCTTATGAAACCCAATGACTTTTCCGACGCGCGCGTGCTGGTCACCGGCGGCGCGGGCTTCATTGGCAGCGCCCTGGTCTGGGCGCTGAACCGGCGCGGCTGCGACAACATTGTCGTCTGCGACATTCTCGGCACGAACGAAAAGTGGCGCAACCTCACGCCGCTGCGCTTCGCCGATTACGTCGAGGCGGCGGATTTGCAGACGCGTTTGCAAAGCGGTGCGCTGGGAAAATTCGATTTAGTTTTGCACATGGGCGCGTGCTCGGCCACGACGGAAAAAGACGCGACATTTCTTGCCAAAAACAATTACGAGTTCACCAAAGACCTTGCGCACTGGTCGCTGGCGAACAAGGTGCGGTTTGTCCATGCGTCCTCCGCCGCGACTTACGGCGACGGCTCTCAAGGCATGGAAGACAACGAGGCGGCGCTCGACACATTGCGCCCGCTGAACATGTATGGCTACTCGAAGCACCTGTTCGATCTGCACGCCAAGCGCGCTGGTTTCCTGAACAAGATCTGCGGCCTGAAATTTTTCAACGTCTTCGGTCCGAACGAGGATCACAAGGGCGACATGCGCTCGCTGGTTCACAAAAGTTTCGCGCAGGTGCAAACCAAGGGTGTCATCCAGTTGTTCAAGAGCTATCGCAAGGATTACAAGGACGGCGAACAGAAACGCGATTTTCTCTATGTCAAGGACTGCGTGGCGATGACGCTGCACCTCGCCGCGACGCCGCGGGCGTGCGGCCTGTTCAACATCGGTTCCGGCCAGGCGCGGACGTGGATTGATTTGTCGAACGCCGTCTTCACCGCGCTGAAGAAGAAGCCGGTCATCAAGTTCATCGAGATGCCGGAAACCATCCGCGACAAATACCAGTATTTCACGCAGGCGAACCTCCTGCGGTTGCGCGGTGCCGGCTACGCCGCGCCCGTCACGTCGCTGGAAAATGCCGTTCACGACTACGTGCGCAAATATCTCGTCACGGACAAACGGCTCGATCCGGCGGCGGAATAGTTTTGGCGCGCGCACCGTATGGCCGCGTCAGATAATCCGACGCGCCCGGACAATTTTACCGGTTGCGAGAAATGTGAGCGGCTCCTGCGCGTCCGTCAGGCGGCTCAGCCTCTCCCGCCGGACGGCAAAGGCTGTTGTTTTATCTGCTCACCGCATTACTCGGTCGTGGCTTCGTAATTCCGACAGTGTTTTCCAGGTTTATTGGCTTTGTTGCGGACAGTAAAAAGGGCGGCCATTGCTGGCCGCCCGTGAAATATTTATTTTAGACTGACGGTTCTAATCATGGCTTGAACCGGAAGAACAATGTGTTGGTTGTGCCGGTGTTATTGGTATATGGAGGTGTTGCCCCAGAAACATCCGTAAAAGGATTCATGAGGTTGGTCGTTGACTGGATACCCAGTGTTGGATCAGACCACTTCAGGATGACATTGTAACCATTGGGCTGAATATTCAGCGACGGGAACACGGAGTCAAACGTGGTGCCTACCTTGAGATAGCTCACGCTCACGGCCCCACCGCTGCCGCCGGATTCGCGAAGTTCGAATTGGCTCAAGTTGTAGCGGTTGGTGGTGGTCAGGGCGACGGTGTCGGTGACGCTGGACGAAGACGGTCCGCTGGGGTTGACCCAGAGGGTGGACTGGCCATTGGAAACAACCACTGAGACCACGGCAACATAGTTGCTGTTGGGGGCCAGGTCGCTGGCGAACATCTGCGCGTTGGTGGCCGTTGCGCCAACCTTGTTGGCAATGCCCAGGCGATAATAGCCGGGGGCAGCCCCGTTGGTGGCGACGACCAGCAGGCCTTCTACGTCAGCGGTATTATTGGCACCCAGCCCGTCATTGAAGCAGGCGAAGTAAGTGCCGTTTTTTATCGGCAGATTGGACAGATTTTGCAAGTTCACCATCAGGCTGTAATACAAAACCGCCGCGCTGTTGGTTTTATAGGGCGCACCCAAGAGCGGCGTTTGCAAGTTTTCGGTGTTGTTAAACGTGTCCACGGTGACAACTCCATTGGCGACCTGCATCTGGCCGAGGTTGCCGGTGAGGTGCTGCCAGAAACCGCTGGAAACGGTGTCCAACGCGCCGTTGTTGTCGTAGTTGAAGTAATCAATCGCCACAATGTTGGTGTTGGGGCGCACCATCAGCGGAATGGTCGCCGTTGTATATTTGGGTGCCAGCGTGTCGTTGTCATAAACGGTGACGCTGACCGTGCCGACGCCGAGCTGATTGGTGCTGAGTATGTTCAGAATGGGGTTGGCAGATCCTTGGTTGGCCACGCTGATGTTACCAGCCGGTATCACAGTGTTGTTTCCGGAACTCACGGCATAAGTCAGGTCTCCGACCGATGTGCGGTCGTCGCCGACGGAGAATGGAATCGCCAAGGCGGAGCTGGCCAGGGTGTTTGTCTGTAACAACAGGGTCAGCGAGTTCGTCGGCGGCAGATTTACCGTCCCCACCGTCACGTTAAACCAAGTGACGGCCGAATCCCCGTTCGCGTCAGTGGCGATAATCTCGATTGGCGCAGCGGCCACCGTTGAGAAAATTGAACTGGGGTTGATTGTGAGTATGCGATTTGCGCCCGATCCGCCAAACGAGAAAGTTGGGTTGAAGTTGTTGGCCGTATTGAGGCACACCGCCGAATAGTTCAGGGAATCAGCCGGGGTTGTGCCCGCCGTGACCATGAAGGTGATGTTGGTCGGCACATAATCCAAAATGTTCGTGTTCGCGAAATTGACCGCAAGGGTCGGAGGCACGTTGTTATTGGTGATGGCCGCGCCGGAGAAGGTGACCACGTCATAGGTCAGTGTGCCGCTGGTCCCGTAATTGTTGGCCTCACCGACAAAATTGGCGTTCGCAATGACCCCATAAGTGGCGGTGTTCTGGAATTCCGAAACAATGCGCACACCAAAATCGGGATTATTGGCCACCCCGGGGAAACCAGTGAAGTCATAGTTAAATGAGTAGTAATTGACAGCCGTTGAGGGCCAGGTGGAACTGGTCGGATAATCAATCCAAGTGCTGCCGTCCGTGGTGTATTGCAGGCGTTCATATTTGCTCGCCGTGCCGGAGAACCGGGACTCGTAATACAGTTGGATGTTCTTTGCGCCAACGGTGCTGACATTAAACTGCGCCCCGGCGGTCTTGTTGAGCGCCGGATTGCCATTGGTTGGATATTGCGACGTGCCCCAAGAGAACGGCGGGGTGTGGTCGGCATAACCTTGGGGATACGAATAGGCCGGATAGGACATGAAACCATTGCCATTATTCGCATCCACGGATCCTTGGAATGGCGAGAAGGAGGAACTGTTCTGGGGATAGGGGCCGGGGCTGTAGGCCGTGCCCACCGCCAAGGCCGAGCCGACGCCGATGAAAGGTGCCGGGGTTACGGTGCACTTGGGATTGATGACGTAATTGGTGAATTCTGGGCCGTTGAAATCCCAAAACGCCAACACGTTGGCATAGCCCACGGAGAGCAGCGTGGCGTTTGAGCTGGTGGCGGTGCCGTAGCCGGTGGTCACCGTCACATTGAAGTTGGTGTATTGCTCATTGGCCTGCACATTATCAATCGTCAACACGCTGCCGTTCGCTCCGGAGATGACGGAGCCGTCAGCCTGTGTGCCGTTGGCAACATTGGCAATTGGGTTGCCGAGCGAATCAGTGAAATGCCATTGATAAGTTGGCGCGGTGCCAAAGACACCCACGGCAAATTGCACCCGGTTTGAAATCAAACCGTAGGTATTGGCCGGTTGAACGGCAATGGTCGGGTCGCCCGTGACCGTCAGCGACACGACCGGGCTGGTGACTCCAGCCGAACTGGCATTGGTGATCACCACCTGATAATTTGCCCCGTCGCCGCCCAGAACGCTGGAGAGCACCAGGGTGGCATTCGTCGCCCCGGAAATCAGGTTCGTGGTCGTTGCCGTTTCCTTATACCACTTGTAACCGAACGGAGGAGTTCCAGTATTGGTGACGGTGAATGAGGCGTTGAAACCCACATTGGTGGTGATGCTTGCCGGGCCAATGCCGGTGATGACCGGCGGGGCGGAAGTGACCGCGAGGGTTACCTCCGAGCTGGTCGCAGTGAAGGGCGCGATGGCATTGGAAACAACCACCTGATAAGAGGCGGCATCGGTGAGCAGGGAGGCGGCAAATGACAGGGTGGCGGTGGTAGCGCTGGCAATCAGGTTGGTGCTGGTGCCGGGAATTTCCTTATACCAGTAGTAGCTGAACGGCGTGGTGCCGGAAGCCGTCACCGTAAAGGAAGCTGGCGAACCGGCGGCGTTCGTGTAGGCGGTGGGCGTGACGCTCAGGGAATATGGCGCCTGATCCTGAACGGTCAATGAAGCGAGCGAACTGGTGACCGACCCTGAAGCGTTGGTCAGAATGGCAAAATAGCTGGCTTGGTTTCCAAATTGAATGTTGGCAAGTGTCAAAGCTGCGCCGTGTTGGGCAGCCATCAAATTGGTGGACACCCCGATGATGACTTTATACCAGTTGTTGCTGGCAACCGGGATGCCCGTGCTGCCCGTCAAGGTGAACGTGGCGGTGCTGCCGCTGCCGAGTGTCTGGCTGGCTGGGCTAATTCCAGAAAGTGTGGGAGCCGACGCGACAACGGTGGCGTTGGTGGGGGCAAAGGCCAGCCCGCGATAAATTTTGTTCGCTCCGGCAGTTGCGTTTGTGACGGCAGTCGCACTGGCTCCCGTGTCTGAAATTTTGACCACCGAGTTATTGGCCGATCCCGAACCAGTAGTGGCGTAAATCGTGGCTGGAGAAGTGGACCAATCAACCATCAAACCAAAACATCCAATGGCATTCAAGGTGTAAGCCTTGCTCCAAGTGCCGGCGTTATTGGTATATTTGCTGATACCTGCACTGTCGTCGGTATAGAAGATGGTGTTTCCATCCAGGCTGACCGAGAAATTGTAGGGCGAACCGGTCAGCGCCAAAATCTTGGTGGCTGTGTTGCCCGTGGCCGTGGTCGGCGTGCCGGTGAATTTCCAAATCCCGATCCCGGGTGTGCCGGAACCCGTGGAATACCACAGATTGCCATTGAACACATTGACGCATCGGAGATTGGCGGAATAAACGCTGACGGCTGCGCTGGCAGTGCCAAAATAATAGATGCCGTAGGCACCGCTGCTGGCCGTGCCCGATCCCCAGTAATTATTGTTGCCGTCCGTGGCCGCACCGCGAAGGTTGTTGGCGCTGTATGCCGCCGTGGATGAAACCGCCAGCGTGTAATTGCCATTCGCATCCAATTTGCCGATGCCACGTGGCACCGCCGCTGATGATGCACTGACCACGCCGGCCGCCCCGGTGTTTGTGGCATAACCGGGAAATACCAGAGATTTACCATCGGCAGACAAAGTCATTGAACCATCGGAAGCGCCGGATCCGGTTTCGACCAGGGCGCTGGCACCATTGGTCGTGATGGGGATGGATTGCACCACAGTTCCGGATGGGGTGACTTCGTCGAAGAAAATCGGCGTGCCGGCGCTGGAAAGTGCCGCGCTGCCATCGCCAACGCGCTCCACCACCAAATTTCCTGGCGTAAACGGTCGAACCAGTTGGGCCAATGCATTACTGCTGCAAACCGCTGTTATTGCGGCGACGGCGATGCCGGCGTTCCAAAACGCATGGCGAATGTGGGGGTTGAGTTTGTTTGTTTTCATGCTTTTTGTGTTTGTTTGAGCTGGAGTTTCTACTTTTAGATTCCAAAGGTATTTAATTCCCCCTTGCCCGAAGTTTTCACGGTTAATTCAAGGCGACAAAAGGGTATGGTTTCAATTGGGCGTGTTCGGCGACGGATACCAATACATCTGGCGATCGGTTGCCCACTCTGCCTGACCGTTGTTGTTCGGCACACCGTCCGCCATGCCCTGAGACTCCCAGAAGGCATTTGTCCGGGCCGAGATGGCGCTGCCATCGCACATCGAAAAATTACCGAGCTTGTTTTTACTGTGACGGGCAAAACTGTAATAGGCGGTCACATTGGATTGCGCAGGGCCCGCGAGCGAATTTCCACTCGCGTCCACGCTGTTGCCATTTACTTCAGCCAGAAAAATGGTGTTCGATGGTTTAACAACGGTGGTGAGCTTGGTTTGCGCCGGGTGAGGAGCATTATGCCGGGACGAAAAATTGACACATAGCCGGGAATTTTCACCATACATGAAATAGGCCTTGGAAACCTTCAGCGGGTTCGCATAGCCGAGGGCGGGATCGGGGGCAGGTGCGCCCGGACAGGTGAAAATGGACGAAACACCCGGCAGCGGCGGCTGAAATGCATGTCCATTGGCCCCGTAAAGATTTACCAATGGTTGCTGGTTGATCGTTGGTGCCACGCAATTATACCAGGCGAAATCATAGTTATCCGTCGCCGTGGCCGAACCCCCGTCGTTGATGGCCGCCGACGTGTTGCCTTCTTCAGGAATCAACTCCTGATTGTCCTGTGCATACATCGTGAAGGCCAGCCCCCACTGTTTCATGTTGCTGAGACATTGGATGCTTTGTGCCTTTTGTTTGGCCGCCGCCAGCGCCGGCAGCAACATCGCCGCCAAAATGGCGATGATGGCGATGACCACCAGCAGTTCAATCAGGGTGAATGCGCTCCGACCGCCAGCCTTGGCGACATTTTTTGACTCCAAACTGCCTGCGCTGGTTCTGCTGGTGCGGGTTCCTAAAAACAAATTCATAAAATCCATAATTGGTTGCTGGACGTCGGTGATTACGAGTGCGATTGGCCTTGAAAGAAACAACCACCACGCGATTGATCTTCAAGAAGCGACATTCTAGCCAAGGAGTGTTACATGCAAACCGCGTGGCAGTTACGGTCGGGCAACGTTTCGGTAGCCGGGATTATTTTGATTAGTTTTCCAGATCCTGACTCGATCTTCATGCTGTTGTAACATCCGGCGCGCAGCATGCGGGCATGACGAATCATAGATTTGCGGCATTCGCGGGTGGCTTGTGCTTGGCGGTCATCCAACTTGGGGCTGGCAGCGCCAAGGCTTGGGATTATGAAGGTCATTACGCCATCAACCAGTTGGCGCTGGCTTCCTTGCCGACAAACTTTCCGGCGTTCGTGCTGACGCCAGCGGCGCGGGAGCGGATCGCCTTTCTCGCCGGCGAGCCGGACCGCTGGCGGAATTCGCCCGACCTGCAACTGGAACAGGCCAATCCCCCCAATCATTACATCGATTTGGAAGAATTGAACAAATACGGATTGACGCCGGAAGTGTTGGCACCTTTGCGTTATGATTTTGTCGGGCAACTGGCGGTTTTCCGCGCGGCCCATCCGGCGCAGTTTCCGCCGTCCGCTCCGATGAAGGACAAGGCGCACACGCGCTCCTTGGTCGGCCTCCTGCCGTGGCAAATTACGGAGGATTATGACAAGCTGAAATCCTGCTTCAGTTATTTGAAAACCCTTGAAAACGCGGGCGGCACTCCGGCGGAAATTGCGAATGCGCGGGACAATGTCATCTATGTCATGGGCGTGATGGGACATTATGTCGGCGACGGCTTCCAGCCGTTGCACACCACGGTTCATTTCAACGGCTGGGTGGGCGACAATCCGCATGGCTACACGACGGAACACACGTTTCATTCGTGGATTGACGGCGGCTATTTTCGCGCCACCGGCGGACTGAATCTGGAAACAATGACTGGCAAGATCCGGCCAGCCGAACGTGTGGGCGATCCGGCGCAACCCGACGGCATGTTTCGCACCGTCGTCAGATGTCTTGTGGCGCAGAACCAGCTGGTCGAGCCGCTATACCAGTTGCAAAAGGACGGGAGACTTTTCGGAAAAGATGAAATAGGAACGGAAGGCAGGGTTTTTCTGGATGGGCAAATTGTGAAGGCCGGTCAAATGCTTGGCGATATTTGGTTCACCGCCTGGCAGGAAGCGCCGGCGGACACTCATCTCGAACGCGAGCTGGAATTGCGCCGGCTGGAAAACGCCGGGCCGAAGAAGAAATGATCGTCGGCTTTTGAAAATTGTATCATCATTGTTTTCGCAAACATGAAAAAACTAATTCCCAGGTTGCTTTCAATTGCGCTGTTGCTGGCTGGTGGGGGAACGATCCCGCGTCAATTGTTCGCCGAGGACGTTCCATCCTTCGACGCCACGACCAATGCCGTTGGCCGAAACGCTGGTGGCCTTGAAACTCCAGCCAACCAAATTGTCACGCCCGCTGGCACGCAGGTCGAACTGCCCGGCGTGCGGCCAAACGCGCTCGCGTTGAGTTCCGATGGCCGGCTGCTCGTGACCGCCGGCATCGCGCACGAACTGGTCGTCTTGGATCCGGCGACCGGAACTGTTTTGCAAAAAGTTGCACTGTCTTCCGGCCAGGTGCGGGAGCTGCCGCCGCTCACCGCCGCGATTCTGGGCGCGGACGAAAAGGCGCAGTTGAGCTTCACCGGCCTGAAAATTTCCCCCGACGGCACGCGGATTTATCTGTCCAACGTCAGCGGCGACGTGAAGGTTTTTGCCGTCAGCCGCGATGACATAATTTCGCCGCTGTTTTCCATCGCGCTGCCGCCGGCGAACGCGCCTGAGCGCACCAATGAAATTCCCGCCGGCCTCGCGGTTTCCGCCGACGGAAAAAAACTCTACGTCGCCGGCAATCTTTCCAATCAGTTGTTTGAATTCGACGCGGCGACCGGAAAAGTTTTGCGGACATGGGATGTCGGGGTTGCACCGTTCGACGTGGTGCTGGCCGGGCACAAAATTTATGTCAGCAACTGGGGCGGACGCCGGCCCGACGCCGGCAGCGCGACCGGCCCGGCTGGGCGGGGGACGCTGGTGCGTGTGGATGCGCGGAGCATCGCGAGCGAAGGCTCGGTCAGCGTCATTGATTTGGCTCTCCCGACCGCACCGCTCACGCCGCCGCGCGAAATCATCATCGGTCCGCACGCGTGCGCGCTGGCGCTCTCGCCGAACGGCAGGTTTCTCGTCGCCGCCAGCGCGGGCAGCGATATGTTGAGCGTCATTGACACGCGCAACGACGAAGTTATCGAGACCTTCACCGCGCGGCAAAATCCCGGCGACCCGTTCGGCGCACAGCCGGACGCGCTGGCGTTTGATGCGGCGGGAAAAATTCTCTACTGTGCCAATGCCTCACAGAATGCCATCGCCGTCTTCCAGTTTTCGCCGCGCGAAACAAAACTGCTCGGCCTGATTCCCGCCGGCTGGTTTCCCGGCGCGCTGGCATACGATGCGCGCGGTAAAAAGCTGTGCGTCGCCAATCTGAAAGCCATTGCGACGCGAACGGAACACGCGAAGCTTGGCGCGGATGGCTTCGGCTTTAACACTAGGCAATACGCCGGTTCGCTCTCGCTGATTCCCATTCCGTCGAAAAGCGCACTGGCCGTATTTACGCAAAAGGCCCTGGCGAATCTGCGTTACCCGCTGCTTGCGCAGGCGATGCTGCCGCCGCGCCTGAACCGCGCGCCGCAGCCGGTGCCGGAGCGCGCGGGTGAGGCTAGCGTGTTTCGGCACGTCCTCTACATCATCAAGGAAAACCGCACCTACGATCAGGTGCTCGGCGACGTGGCGGAAGGTAATGGCGACGGCGCGCTCTGCAATTTTGGCGAGCGCGTGACGCCGAACGAACATAAGCTCGTGCGCGAGTTTGCGCTGCTGGACAACACTTATTGCTGCGGCATCTTGAGCGCGGACGGCCATCAGTGGGCCGACACCGGCATTGCCACCGAATACGTCGAGCGTTCCTTCGCTGGTTGGCCGCGCAGCTATCCGGCGGGTGGTTTTGGCGTGGTCGGTGCGGATGCGCTGGCGTATTCGCCCGCCGGTTTCATCTGGGACAACGCGCTCGCGCATGGCAAAACCGTCCACGACTTCGGCGAATTTTGCACGGCGAGCAAGCACTGGAAGATTTCCACGCGCACGGCTAAAATCGGTTTTGCCGAGTCGTGGCGGGATTTCAGCACCGGCGCGAATGAAATCGAATACACCTGCGAACCGGACATCGCGGCGCTGCGAGCGTTCATGGAAACCAACTGGGTGAGCTGGGATTTGGACGTGCCCGATGTTTTGCGCGCGGCGAAGTTTGTCGCCCGGCTCAAGGAATATAAGAAGACGGGCAACCTGCCCGCGCTGACGATTCTCTGGCTGCCGAACGACCACACCAGCGGTACCAAGCCCGGTTCGCCCACGCCCGCCGCGCAGGTGGCGGACAACGATCTGGCGATGGGGCGGGTGGTGGAGGCTGTGAGCCACAGCAAGTTTTGGAAAGACACATGCGTCTTCGCGGTCGAGGACGATCCGCAAAACGGCTGGGATCACGTCAGCGGCTACCGCACCACGGCTTACGTTGTCAGTGCCTACACGAAACGCCACGCCGTCGTGAGCACGCAATACAACCAGACCAGTCTCCTGCGCACGATGGAACTGATGCTTGGCCTGCCGCCGATGAATCAGTTTGACGCCACGGCCACTCCGATGTTCGACTGTTTCACCAACACGCCGGATTTCACGGTGTTCAACGCGGTGACGAACAACGTGCCGCTGGACGAAATGAACCCGGCGGCGAAGAGGATTTCCGACGCGCAACTTCGCAAGGACGTGTTGGTCTCCGCCAAACTGCCGCTGAACCAGCCCGACCAGTGTGACGAAAACGTGCTGAACCGCATCCTCTGGCGCGCGACGATGGGCGCCAAGCCGTATCCCGAATGGGCGGTGAAAGTTGTGGACGACGATTAGTCTTCCGCAAACAGATATTCCAAGTCCACCGCCGTGAGGCTGCGGGCAAAACCTTCCTCGCCGAGTACGTCGGCGATGGTCTTGGCCTTGGATTGCTGCAGTTCCCAGATTTTTTCCTCCACCGTGCCGGGCGCGATGAGCCGGTAGGCGTTCACCGTCTGCGTCTGGCCGATGCGGTGCGAACGGTCAATGGCCTGCGCCTCCACCGCCGGGTTCCACCACGGGTCGTAAAGCACCACGTAGCTGGCGTTCGTCAAATTCAATCCGGTGCCCGCCGCGCGCAGGCTCAACAGGAACACGCCGGGCTTGGTGTCGGCCTGGAATTCGCTGACGACCCGCTGCCGGTCCTTGGTCTGGCCGGTGAGCACGTGCGTGTGGATGTTCCGCGCCGCGCAGTCCTTTTCGAGCAGTTCCAGCATCCGGACGAACTGGCTGAAGACGAGAACCTTCTGGCCGTCGGCCACCAGCGGGTCGAGCAATTCAAACAGCGTGTCGGTCTTGCCGGAGGCGGTGTCGCTGCCGACGAGCGACGGGTGGCAGCAAATCTGGCGCAGGCGCGTGAGCGCGGCGAGCACGTGCATCTTGCTCTTGTTGATGCCCTGCGTCTCGACCACTTTCATCACCTGGTCGCGGCTGCGGCGCAGCTCGGCCAGATACAATTTGCGCTGCTCGTCGCCGAGCGGGCAGTCGAGGCGTTCCTCGATGCGGTCGGGCAAATCCTTCGCGACGTGCTTCTTCAGCCGGCGCAGCAGCAGCGGGCGCAATTTGGCCGAAAGCCGCTTGCGCGCAATGCGCTGGACGGACTCGGTCTTCTCGCCGCGCGCGGGCTGTTCCACCGGCGCGGTTTCATCGGCCACCGGCGCGCGCGGTTCGTAGGTTTCGACAAATTGGTCCTGGTTGCCGAGGTAGCCGGGCTGGATGAAATCCACGATGCTCCACAAATCGAGCAGCCGGTTTTCCAGCGGCGTGCCGGTGAGCGCGAGGCGATGCTCGGACTTGAGCTGCTTGACCGATTGGGTGACCTGCGCGCCGGGATTCTTGATGAACTGCGCCTCGTCCAGGATCGTCGCCCGGAACGCAAATTTTTGCAGCTCCTCCAGATCGCGCCGGAGCAGGGCGTAGTTGGTCACAATCAGATCGTGCTGGGGAATCTGCTTGCGCAGGTTGTGCCGCGCCGCGCCGCTTTCCAGCACCAAAACTTTCAAGTTGGGCGTGAAACGGTTCGCTTCCCGCCGCCAGTTGTGCAGCACGGACGCCGGGCAGATGACCAGGGACGGCTTCGGGTTTTTCGTGTTGCGTTCCTTGAGCCACGCCAGCCAGGTGAGCGTTTGCAGCGTTTTGCCCAGCCCCATGTCGTCGGCCAGAATCCCGCCGAGCTTGATCCTGGTGAGGTGCGAGAGAAAATCAAAACCGTCCTTCTGGTACGGCCGCAAATCCGCCTGCAATCCCTTGGGCAAATCCACCGAGGGCACGCCTTTGAAATCGCGGATATGCCCGCGCAACGCCTTGGCTTCAGGCGATTCCGTAAAGCGCGCGAACCCGTCCTCGTCCAGATGCGCGACGTGTTCCATGCCGACCTTTTGCGGCACGGCGATGAGGCCGTCCACGCCCATTTCGGCCATCGCCTCGTGCGCGCCCTGCACGGCGGCGGTGTCGAGTTCCACCCAGCCGGCATTCGGCAATTTCACGAAGCGGCTGGTCGCAGCGGCAAGACGTTCGAGATCGGCTTTGGAAAGTCTCATGCCCTCGGCTTCCCATTCGGCGGAAACGGCGAGCCAGTCAATGCCGCTGCCCTTCACGACGAGGCGCGGTTTCAACTGGCGCGGCTTGAGGAAAAGATGATGGAACGCGGGATTGCCGAGAAATTCCGCTTCCGTCGGTTTCGTGCCCCACGCGTCGGCGAGCGCGCCGAGGAAATTTTCATTCGCGTCGCCGATCCACAATCCCGGCTCCTGCATGAACCAGTCAAGCTTGCGGAGCCATTGCACCGCCGGATCAAGGCGCGGGTCGTCGAGGATTTCCGGCTTATCGCCGGGCTTGATGACGCGCCCGTGTGGCGTCCATTCGTGGCCGCTCCAAACCCAGGTGCTCTTGTCGCGCAGGCTTTTCGCCATGAGTCGCAACTGCACCGTGTCGTCCTGCAATTCAAAAACAAACTGCGGCGTGGCCGGATGCGCGACGCAGAGCTGGTCCCAGTCCACGCCGTGATTTGTCTGCGTCTTGCGCAGATGCAGCAGCAAGCGATGGCTCAACTTGCGCACCGGCACGGACGGTTTTTGCGTGAGATATTTCAGCACGCCGTTCGGCGGCGCGTTGCGCAGCAGGAAAAACGTATTGCCGATGAGCGCGATGGGCGACTGGCGGTTGAAGAACTTTGTCTCGGCGATGGCGTGGGAAATTCCGCTTGGCAATGCGAGACGGTGCGTGAAGGAAAGTTCCTGCGTGCCGTTCTCGAGCTGCGGCGTGAGCGAAATGACTTCGCCGTGAAAATGAATCGGCTGGCCGTTGCCGGCGAGTTCGAGCCGGCCGGTGTTGCCCCAGCGCGCGAGCCATTGCAGGAGTTCCGCGTCCGTCAGCAGCAGCGAAGTCTCGTGGCCGGCGCGCTCGCGGTGCGTCTCGTAGATCCACTGGATAAATTCCCAGTCCCACGGCGTAAATAATTCCTGCTCGTGCGCGGCGCGGACGACAAGGTCCACCAGGTCGTGCAGCGAACGCGCCTTCTCGCCGGTGCGCGGACGCAGCAGCAGAAATTGCAGGCGCAGCCGGTGACGCGACGGATCGGCCTCGTCCGGCTGCGGTTTGCCGACGACGCGCAACGTGGCGCGCGGCGTGTCGAGGTGCAGCGGTGCGGACGGCGCGAGCCAGTTTTCCAGTTCGTGGACGAGCCGGATTTCCTGCTCGGCCTCCTCGGCGCGGGCGAAACGTTCCGGGCTGGCGTGCGGCTGCAGTTCCAGCGGCACGGAACGCTTGGCGCGCAGAAACAAAAACGCCAGTTCCTCCAGCCGCGCCTTGCCCTGCGCGGCGAGCATTTTCGGCCACCAGTCGGTCGCGGGAAAATCGCGGCGCGAGAGCGAAAGCTTCTCGAAATAATCCTCCAGCGCCAGCCACGCGCGCTGCGAGTCGGGGCAGGACGCGAAAATTTTCAGGAGGTCTTCGCGTTCGTTGACGGTGGTTTTGGAGTCGGATAATTCGCGGCGCAGATCCGCGAACGCGCCGTAGGTTTGCGACAAAACCTTGTGGTGCGCGTCGTATTTGTTCGCGCCGGTGCGCGGCGTCCCGGTCCCGTTTCTGATTGAAGTTCTCGGCATCTAGACTTGAAAATGATGTTCTATCATTTCGACAGAACCCGCCCTGCCGGTCAATCGGAAACGGAAAGTTTTTTGGTCGGGACGGGTTTCGGGCGATTGACGCTGACGGGTTTTCTGCTAGATTCACCGGCCATTTATGAACCGCAATCCACACGTCGCAATTGTCGGTGCCACTGGCGCAGTCGGCATCGAAATGATCAAGACCCTGGAAAAGAGAAATTTTCCGGTGGGCAAGCTCACCTTGCTCGCCTCCGCCCGTTCGGTCGGCAAGAAATTGAAGTTTCGCGGTCAGGACATCGCCGTGACGGAATTGACGAAGGATTCGTTCGCGGGCATTGACATCGCCCTGTTCAGCGCGGGCGGCGGCATCTCGAAGGAGTTTGCGCCGATCGCAGCCAAGGCGGGATGTGTGGTCGTGGACAATTCCAGCGCGTTCCGCCAGGATCCGAACGTGCCGCTGGTGGTGCCGGAAATCAACGCCGCCGACGTGAAGCAGCACAAGGGCATCATCGCCAATCCGAATTGCACCACGGCCATCACGCTGATGGCGCTGTATCCGCTGCATCAGGCGTTTGGCGTGAAGCGCATTTTCGCCTCCAGCTACCAGGCCGTGAGCGGCACGGGCGCGAAGGCGTTGGAAGAGCTGGAACGCCAAGTCGGACAGATCGTCGCCAAACAGCCGGTGACGAAGGAGGTTTATCCGCACCAGATCGCATTCAACGTGATTCCGCACGTGGATTCATTTTTGCCGAGCGGCTACACCAAGGAGGAAATGAAGATGGAAAACGAAGGCCGCAAGATCATGCACCACGACGGGTTCCGTGCCAGCGTGACCTGCGTGCGCGTGCCGGTGTATCGCTCCCACTCCATCGCGGTCAGCGCTGAATTTGAGAAGCCGGTGTCCATCGAGGCCGCGCGGGCGGTTTTGAAGAAGGCACCGGGCCTTGATGTCGTGGACGAGCCGGAGAATAAAATATATCCGATGCCGCTGCATACTTCCGAGAAATACAATTGCGAAGTGGGGCGCCTGCGCCTCGACTGTGCGCTGGACAACGGCCTGTGCTTTTGGGTCAGCGGCGACCAGTTGCTCAAGGGCGCGGCGCTCAACGCGGTGCAGATCGCGGAAGAGCTGGTGAAGTGATTTTTGAGTTCAGTGGCGGCGGGGCGGACGGAAGTTCGCCCCGCCTTTCCATTTGCCCGGACGGGGGCTCGGTAAAGTAACTCTTCGGTTACAAATCGGTTGAATGTCCCCGGGAGTGTGCTAGTGTCACCCTTTTATATGGCGAGACGCAACCAACGAGAAGCGGGACTGGTGGGCAACACCTTTCAATTCACCCTTGCAGGTATCATCATCTTCAGCCTGTGTCTGATTGCGGGCGCGGCGTTCATCACGTCCCGGTTGGTGGCCATCAGCCGGCCCAAGCTGGCGGAAACATTTGCCGTGGATCCCAAGGACAAGACCCGCTCGGTCTATTCCGGGCCGTGGGGGGAACTCGTCACGCGCGACATTTCGCTGGAACGGCCGGCGGAATATCTCACCGACGAAGTCACCAAGCCGACGCCGGAAGTGTGGACCTTCAACGGCCTTAAGCCCGCCGCCGTGCAGGCGGTTCTGGTGAAGAACGGCCTGACCGCCGCGCAAGCCGCCGCCGCCGTGGCTCCGGCGGTTTGCCAGGAAACCGCCACCGGCACGCAGATCACGCCGACCGCTGACTTTCTGTTCTCGTTGAACGCGGCTGACCGCGCGAAGCTTTACCCGGCGCTCGCGGGTTTTGGCATCAACCTCTATCTCGATTATCCCTACATCTTTCCCGCCGAGACCATCGAGTCCATCTATGCGGATGACCGGCTGAACCCTGACGACGTGGCGTTGTTGAAGCGGCTCGTGTATCCGAACGGCGCAGCGCAGCAACTGGCCGACTACCAGTTTTTGCTCAACCAGATTCCCTCGGTCGAGCGGCGCGTGGTTTTGACCCGTGCGCTCTCGCGGCAATCCGCCGTGTTTGCCGGTTTGGCCATCAAGCCGGACACGGACATTGACAAGATTGCGTCGTATTGGGGCAACATGCCCAATGTCCGCTTCACCGACATCCGCCCGCTCATGGAAGCCCTCAAGCGCCTGCCGGAGGGCGGCAACTTGAGCCTGCTTTACCTGCTGCCGAAGTTCGCCCGCGAACGGCTCTACACCTTTCCGCAGCCGCCGCAGCCGGGCGAGCCGACGAAAGATTGCCACTGGACGACGTTCAATTTCAGCAACGAGACGCCGGACAACCGCTTCAATGACCCGGCTTTTGCCGTGCAATACATCCAGAAGAATTATTACCAGATCGCCGCGCCTTCCCAATACGGGGACATCCTGCTCCTGATGAATGACAAGAACGAGATCAAGCACTCCGCCACCTATCTCGCCAACGACCTGGTCTATACCAAAAACGGCAACAACTACCGCCAGCCGTGGATGCTCATGCGGATTCCCGACCTGATCGCCACCTATCCGAGCACGCCGCCGATGCGCGCGGTCTATATGCGCAAGAAAACGGATTAAGCCCCAAGTTGTTAATGAGCAAGGCAGGAATCCATTCGTGAATTCCTGCCTTGCTTATTTAATTCTGATGGGTGACTTGGCGGTTTAATTTCCCGGCTTGGCCGCTTCCTTGGTGACCGCGCTCAAGGTCTTGATCTTCGCCTCGCGCGCGATGTCCATCACCTTCACGATGCTTTCCCAGGGCGCTTTTTTGTCCGCGCGGATAGTCACCTTCAAATCCGGTTCCTTCGCCGCCTGCTCCAGCAACTGCGTGCGCAACTGGTCAGGCGTCCGAACCGGCTGTAATTTGCCGAACCGGTATTGCCCACCGGCATCAATGCTCACCTCCACCGGCGGATGTTCCTCCGAACCGGACTTCTGCGCGGCGGACGATTCCGGCAACGCCAGCTTCAGCGTCGGCTGCTGCTTGAACGTCGTCGTCACCATCAAAAAAATCAGCAGCACCACCAGCACGTCAATCAGCGCGACGATGATGACGGCGGGGGCCGTACGGCGTTTGCGGACGGAGAAGCGCATGGTTCAGTTGGCTTTTTCGCGATACTGCTTGCGGATGAAGTCGTCGCACAACGTCTCCATCTCCACCGCCAGCACCTCGACCTTCTTGCTGAAATAGCTCCAGAAAATCAGCGAGGGAATCGCGATGAGCAGGCCGGCCAGCGTCGCGCGCAGAATGAGCGCGATGCCTTGCGCCAGCTTTTGCGCGTCGTTGAGGCCGGTCACGCCAAGGTCGCCGAACACGCCCATCATGCCGGCGATAGTGCCGACGAGGCCGAGCAGGGGCGCGATGCCCACGATGACTTCCAGCACCACGAGGCCGCGCTCAAGTTGGACGACCGCGTGCCGCGCGGCGGTTTCGAGCGCATCCATGTTGTCAGCCTTCGGCCAGTCCGCGCGGTCGGCCGCGAGCGCGATGAGCCGGCCCAGCGGCGAGGGATATTTTTCGCAGAGGCTGCGGACCGTTTTCACGTCCTCGCGCGTGCGGCAGTTTTCCAGCGCGGCGACGATGGGCGGCGGCACGACGACGTTCCAGCGCAGCGACCACGCGCGCCAGATGATGACGCCGACACACACGACCGAGGTGACGGCGAGCAGGAGATAAACGGCATTTTCCATAAATTTTCGACGGTCAAAGTTAATTCAATAGTAATAGAAGGTGAAGGTGATTTCGCGGTAATTCGTCCCGATCGTCCGCCGCATCTCCGGGCTCCACGCGCCAAAGGGCGCGGCCTGCTCGATGGCTTCCTGGCAGACGTAGCCGAGCAGCTCGCCCACGGTGTTCGAGGCAATTTTCGCCTCGGTCACGGAGCCATCGGGATTGAGGCGGAACGTAATCGTCGCCTTGCCGGTGCGGTCGGAGGCGAACTGCTGGCTGTCGAGCAAGTCATACCACCGCGAGCGGATGGCGTCTACGATCCGGCGGTCGTAGTCACCGAACGGCGTGGCCATCGCATCCAGCGAAGAGGCCAAGGCGCGTCGCGGCACGCCGCCCTCCTGCTGCAATTCCAAGCCCGGCGGCTTGGTTTGTTGTGCCAGAGCCTCGCGAATCGTGCGCGGTCGCGGCTTTGGCTGGTTGTCGGGATTGCTCTGGTCAGCCGGCTTGCCCGGTTGCAAAGTGCCGGGACTCAAGCCGGCGGGTTTCGGTTCGGCGGGCTGGGTGTCGGTTTCCTTTTGCGGCGGCGCGGGCGTGGCGGGCTTGGCCTTCACCGGCCGCGTCGCGTCCTCGGTTTTCGGCACGTCGCGCTGTTTGCCATGAAGCTTGGGCTGGTTCGACTCACTGGCGGCGTCGGGATTGGCCGCGCGGGAATTTTTGTCGGAATAATATTTTGCCTGTTTCGGCGACTCAGTGTCGGCCTGCGCCACGTCGAGGTAGATGGTCGGATCGGTTTTCTGCACCACCGCCGGCTTTGGCTGGGCCACCAGCGGATGACGCACGGGCCAGTGCAGTTTCTGCCAGATGCCGGTTTTTTTGGCCGCTTCGTAGCCGCCCCAGATGCCGAGGTGCGCGAGCAAAGAAATCAGCAGCGCCAGCAGCAGGCGGGTTTTATCCAGCCGGCTGAAGCGCAGGGAATCTGATCCATTGCGGGGACGAACCATGAGCTTTAATTTTGCCGCACGAATGAGGACGGGGCAACTGCTAGATTTTGATTTGGCGGTTCTGTCGAACATGCTAGATTGGATTCATCAGCCTATGACTCACTCCGCCCACGCGGCTACTGCGTCCACTACTGGCGTCGCTGACTACGTTATTGTCGTCAGCAACGAAGACGACTACCACGCCAGCTTCCACCACTTCGCCGAAAAGGTGAACCGCAAGCTCAAGTCCGGCTACCAGTTGCACGGCCCGCCGTTTAACATCAACCACACGCTGTGCCAGGCCATGGTGCGCCCCGGCGGCGCGGCATCCAGCGGCGACACGACGATGTTCTTCCAGCCGCCGATCGGCCATCACGGCTGATTGTCGCTTGCGGTTTGGCTGCGATTTGGTTTCATCGGCGCCATGACGAAAGTTCCGTTGGCAAAGATTGTCGCGCACTGCGACCGACTCCTCCGCACCGCCGCCATCGGCGACTATGACGGCGCGGTGAACGGCCTGCAGGTAGAAAATGCCGGCACCGTCACGCGCATCGCCGCCACCGTGGACGCCAGCCTCGCCACCGTGAAGCTCGCCATCGCGGCGCAAGCGGATATGCTCCTCGTTCATCACGGTTTGTTCTGGTCGCCGTCGCATCCGTGGACGGACAAAAAATTCGAGCTGATGAAGCTGCTCGTCGAAAACAACCTTGCGATTTACAGCTCGCACCTGCCGCTCGACGCACATCCCCGGCTCGGCAACAACGCGCAGCTCGCCGCCGCGCTGGGGTTGGAAAACCTGAAACCGTTTTTCTTCAGCCATGGCCAGAACATCGGCCTGAAAACTTCCGCCCAAATTTCCCGCGCCGAACTGGCGAAGCGAATCGAGCACGCCACCGGCGCAAAGCCAAAAATAATTCCCGGAGGCAAAGAAACCTGCCAGCGCATCGGCATCGTCACCGGCGGCGCGGGCGGCGAGTTGAAACAGGCGGCGGCGGAGGGCGTGGATACCTTCATCACCGGCGAAGGTCCGCACTGGACTTACGCGCTCGCGGAAGATCTGGGACTGAACGTTTTCTACGCCGGCCATTATGCGACCGAGACTTTCGGCGTGCAGGCGCTGGCGGCGGAGCTGGCAAAGAAATTCAGCGTGCCGTGGGAGTTTCTGGATCACCCGACCGGGCTGTAAGTCTTATTTTACCGCTCGGGAAAACTTTTTGTGGGCGGCGATGCCGTCCAGAAACCCGCGCAAGTCGGAGCTGAAGGATTTTGCCAGCTCAGTTTTTCCGGTCAGCTTGTATTGCGCGGTTTTGATAACGAGTTGCAGCAGCCGGCCGTAGAGCATGAAAAACATTGGCAGGTCCTTCCTGAATTCCCGCATCATGGCCGCGCCGGCAAAGCTATAGACATAGCGTGTCTGAAAGACTTCATCCGCGCTGGATTCGCGCTGATTGCGGACGGCGGAGGAATCCTCGGAATCCGACGTGAGGCGATGCTTGTGCCGCACCATCGCTGCCGGTTCATAAACAATGGCGTGGCCGGATTTCAAGACGCGGTAAAGCATTTCCAAATCGTCGCAGCCCTTGAACGGCGCACCGGCGCCGAACCGTTCGTCGCAACCGCCGGTTTTTTCAAAAAATTCGCGGCGAAAGGAAAGGCTGCTGCCGTGTCCGATGCCGAAAGGCGCGGGCGCATGGGATTTCATGTGCTTGGCGAAAACCTTGCCGATGTTTTTCAGTAGAAATCCGATGCCGCCACGGACATCTTCCGGCGCGAAGGTGCGTTTTTCACCGCCCAGATCTTGTCCGGCAACTTCTTCAAATAAGTCGGATGCGCCGCCGGTGTGGTGCTGGATGACCCTGCCGGTGCAGGCCCAGACGTTCGGATTGGAGTAGTTTTTTATTTTTTGCGCGAGCCAGTCCTTTGAGGGAATGCAGTCGTCGTCGGTGAATGCGATGATGTCACCGGTGGAGGCGGCGATACCCGTGTTCCGGGCGAGCGCCAGGCCGGGTCTCGGTTCAGCAACATATTTTGCGCCGAATTTTCTTGCGAGATCCGCCGTCTTCGCCTTGTCCATGCCGCTGCTGCTGTCCACGATTAGGATTTCAAAATCCGCATTTTCCAACCGGGAAAGTGCCTCCAAAGTTTCTGAGATGGAGCCAGCGCGATTGCGGGTGCAGACGATGACGGAGGCTTTCATGCCGGAAGCATTTCAGGCGGCCAGCAGACAGAGCGTGGTTTCGCCCTTGGTGGAAAGCTTGGGGCTGAATTTTTTGACGGCGGATTGGAACGCATCGCTGCAACCGGGCTGGTAGGCGTCGTGCAACTCGACCATCATCATCCGGGTCTTGTCTATCCAGGCGGCGGAATTTAGGAACACTTCGCGTTCCGCGCCTTCAATGTCAATCTTGAGCAGGTCAATGGATTTGAGCTGCATGGTTTGCATCAACGATTGCAAGGTGACGGCTCCAACCTGGCCGCACCCGGCCAGGTCGCCTCCGGAACCCTCCAAGGTGCGGAACCCGCAATGGCCACCCTTGGGATAGAAAAGATTGAGCTGTTTGTCCGCGCCCCACAAAGCTGCGTGCAACGGCCGGGCTTGCGGATAGGCGGCGAGGTTTTTTTGGAGCATCACAAAATTGGACGCGTCTGGCTCGATGGCGATGATGGTCGCGCGTGGAAATAAGTTCGCAAAATAGACGGACGCCAGACCAATGTTCGCGCCGGCGTCAATGATGACTTCGGGAACCACCGGCAACGCGAATTCATATTCGTTGTCCAGCAGGACTTGTTGTAGCACTTCAATATCCGTTGTGCCAGGCCGGATGTGGAGAGGCTGTGCGATGCCCGGCAGCGTGATTTTTTGAACGGGCCAGCCGGCGGACAGCCGGACGAACCGGCGTCCGAACATTTTGGCGAGCACGATGAGGAAAAGAATTTTGAGCAGCAGATACAGTCCGAGCCGCGAGCGATACTGCCGGAGTTTGCGAATGATTCGGAACATCGTCGGAAGAATAAACATTTCCCGCTGCGAACACAATGGCCGCTGCAGAAATGGAGTGATCAGCGGTCGGAATATCCAGCAATGGCGAATCGCAGCAGCCGTTGCAGTCGGCAGCCCAACCACTTATCATAAATCCGGTAGGCGAACGGCTCGGCGGGAATCTTTGGCCCGAGCGACAGGTCGTTGGTGGCAACGAGGTGGAAGCCCGGCCGGCAGGTGTCCTTGGGGCCGCGCACGAACTGGGTGTTGAAATAATTGACGTAGGCGTCCACGCAGGTGAGGCCCAGCTCCTTCATTTTTGCGACCCACCATGTCTTGGGTTTGACAGTCTGGTGCAGGTTCACGCCTTGATGAATGTCATCGCACAGTGCGACACTCATGATCCAGAGGCCGCCGGGGCGCAGGTGTTTTTTGACGTTGGCGACAAGCGCAGGCAGATCTCGCTCGTGGATGTGTTCCATCACTTCCCATGCGGTGATGACGTCGAACTGGAGCGGCACTTCACCTTCAGGAAATTCACCGGTGATCTGGAATGGAGCCGTCAGGTCGGCGGTAAAAAGATTTTCGGGAATCGTCCGCCACTCGGCGCGGCGTAGTTTCTTGGAATAATCACTGCCCTCCAAACCCACCGCGAGGCAGCCGTCGTCCAGACAGTCTTTCACGAAGCCACCGCCGGAACAGCCCAAATCCAAAATCCGCAGCGGCACGTCAATGCCGTAAAGTTCGTAGAGCTTTTTGTTGAAGCGCGGGTGGCGGCTGTTATTCAGCCGTGTGCCGAACGGGATGAGGTGATCGGGGGATTCGTAGGCCACCTCGCGTTCCGCGCGCACAGTGATGCGGCGGATTCGCGTCGGGCTCTGGTCAACTTCAGGCATGATAATAAATAAAGTGCCGGCCGGCGGATCATTCCACAGGCGACGGGCAAAATGGATAACATCTGATGGCGGCAGTGGCAAGTTTCGTTCCGCCGCGCGGCAAAAACATATTGCACATTGCGTTACGCTGTCTCCGGCATGGTGCGTTGGGTTTGACCTCGTGCTTGCCGGCGCGACGAACGTGCGCTTCATTATAGACGAAGGTCATGCAGGTCGGATGAGGCGCTTAGTCACGCCATCCGCCAGATGCTTCAATCACGACCGGGTCGCGACTCGGCGTCGAACGCCTTGCGGCTGTCTGCGGACGTAATTTGCGGGGCAGATTTTCTTTTGGTTGCGAACCCCAGCCAGACGGCCAGGCAAAGGCTGGCGCCGATGGCTGCGAATGTGACATAAATCGGTTTGTTGGCCATGCTGAAATCAAACTTGACCGTGTGCGGTCCGGCGGACAGATAGACGCCGCGCATGATGTAGTTGCAGCGCAACAAGTCCGCCGGTTTGTCGTCCACGGTCACGTGCCAGTTGGCATCGTATCGGTCGTTGAGCAGCAAAACTGATGGGGCTGAGGCATTGGCCGTGAAGACGATATGCTTCGGGGAATAGCTCTTGAATTCCACGGTGCCGGAATTTTCATTCGTAGCCACCGCCGGCAACCCCGGCTGCGGCGTGGAAACCAGCACGGTTTTGGCCGGGTCAAAACTGAGGTCGGCCAGGGTGTTTACAGTCGCCATGTCATTGGTGTTGACCTGCCAGTTGGCGTAAAGCTTCACGCGAGGCAGGGCGCCGGTAAATTCAAACAGCGCGTAGCGCCCGTTTTCATTGGGGACGGCGGTGAGTTCTTCGAGCTGGGTGGGCTGTAGAATCCCCGGTTTGGGCGCGATCTCAAAACGATGAATCGTGCGAAAACGGTGCTGAATAGGATCCAATTGCTGGTTCAGCACATCCAGATAGCCGGCGGCCCCGAGCAAATAGCGGGTGTTGGTCAGCGCCCACTCGCGGGCAATGAGCGGGACGCTTTCGGCTGTGCCGCGCGGCGCGAGCGCTTCAAGGAAGGTTTTCAAATCCACCGGCATACGTGGCATCTGAATGATGTCGAGGCACTGGATGTCGTAATAGGGGAAATGGTGCTGCATCCACTCGATGCGATAGACCTGATCGAACAGCTCTAGGCCTTCCGGCGCGCGGAAGGGCAGGCCAGCGACACGGTGTTCGTAAGGTTTGTTCCGCAGAAAATCCACGACGGGATTCAGGGTGCCGATTTCGTATTTCTGCTTATAATCCCAATGGATAACGTAGGGCAGGTTGGCGCGTCCAAGGTCGAAGAACAGGAAGCCGCCGACCAGCAGTGCTCCCCACCGACCGCGCTCGCCGCCGAAACATCCGGCCATGATGCCGGCCACCAGCACGCACGCCACCGTCAGCAGGAGCGCGAACCAGCCCGCTTGAGCCACGCTAAAGTCGGCAATCTGTCGCGCAAAATTTTCGTCTGGAAAACCCATTTTCTGAAGATAATGAACTAGGTTGGTGCTCTGGCTGGAGTAAAGAAGCCAACCCACTGTGCTCGCGGCGAGCGCCGCGCCGCAGCCTAAAATCCAGCGCCGATCCGCCTGGGCAGCCCGCGCCCACCAGTTTGCCCAAGACGTGGCTGGAAGGGCTGGGTTGAGCCGGTTGGCCAAGGCATTCAAGCCGTAGGCGAACAGCACTGTGACCGACAGTGAGAAGAAGATGAGAAACTTCGCCGGATTGCGGATGGTGGAGAAATAAGGAAGTTGGTAAAGCGCTCCATAAAACATGGGGGCAAACCGTCCCCATGCCAGCAATAGCGACCCGATTAGCACCACCGTCCAGAACCAGACAAATTTTTTCTGCCGGTCTGAAAAAGGGGAGTCTTTTTTTCGCAGTGACTGGGCAACGGCCCACGCCGCCAGCAGACAGACGAGGATGCCGCAGTAGCCGCCGCCGCCGCTGAAACGCATGAAGCCTTGCGGCATCTGGCCTTGGGCACCGCTATCGAGAAAACGGTCAATTTCTGGTGAGCGCCCCATGCCGCCCCAATAGACGCCGCCCTCAAAAGATTTTTGAAACTGCGGCATCATGCCTTTGGGTGTATCCATTTTGTAGCCGAACAATCCGGGAACAACGAGGCCGAGCGTTTCGAGTTTGGGCAGACTCCATTGCGTGGCCCAGTCCCAGTGTTGCTGTTTGGCCTCTGCGTCTTGCGCCGTCCCGGCGATGCCCTTGATTTGCGTGGAAACCAGCCCGGTTACAGTTTGAATGGACAGGAATCCAGCGAACACCGCAATCACGGCGACTTGAGCCACGCCCCGCGCCGCGTTTTTTATCGCCGAACCCTCCGCATCAAGCAGGGATTTGAGAAGGGTGAACCCCGCCACAAACACGCTTAACAGTGCGCCGATATCCGCCGCTTCGGTAACGTTGAGGCCGACGCAAAATCCTGCCAAAGCCAGTCGCGCCCAACGAACCGGCGCGGTTGTCTGGGGG
>CAYUGC010000024.1:0-25174 GCA_964444085.1 uncultured Bifidobacteriaceae bacterium
CCGGGCGGCACGTCATTCGTGAAGGAGTAAGTTCCGGGGCCGACGATAGAGCCGTCATATACGCCGGGTGCCACATAATTCGCAGTGTCGGCAAGACTGGCCGTGCCACCGATCCAATGGCCCACCAAGTTGGTGGCGTTGGCCAGAGCCGTGACGGTGAGGGTTGCAAGCTGGCTGTTGGTCGAGATCGGTTGCAGCGCATCGTTCGCGTATCCCAACGCCCGGACGGCGCAATAGAACTGCGCGCCGTTATCGGCGGACGTAAGCGGTCCGACCGTCAAGGTGCTTCCGACGGCACCTGGGATGGCATTCGTGACGCCGCCGAATACTTTATACCACTGGCCGAATACTTTTTGGGTGGGCTGATTTGTCGTGTAGCCATAGGAGCTACAGATTGCATATTGGGAGTCGCTCGTGCCTGCCACCGAGAACTTGGCCGTGGCACCTTCCACGACCGTCCTACTGGCGGGCTGTTGCGTGACCGTGACGTAAGAGCAACGGACGGCGGTCATGCCGACGTTGGTCCCACCGGCGTTCGGTAAGGTGCCATCAGCGGGGGGAGCTGCACCAATCATATCGTAGGATACGCCGAATTGCTCATTACCCCACTTGCTGGTGCTGTGATCCACCTCCATGTAGTAGCGCTGCCCCGCAACCAGCGGAATGCCAGCGGAATAAGGTGTGGTGGCCCCGTTGTCAGGTGTAAATGAATCCGAGCGTTTTTGGGAGACGACGCTGCCGCCACCGCCCGCTTGGTTCCACGCAAAATTGCCCGACCACCCTGCTTCCAGAGCAACGCGCCGTTTGTTGGCCTGCGTGTTGTCCGTGCTCAAGAACAGATCGCCGTTGTCATGCGAGGTGATAAAGAAGACATAAGCCCCGGTGGTTGGCGCAACAAAATATCCGACTTGTTGAATCGTGCTATCGCCGCCATCGAAACTGCCAGGGTTGTCAAGCCCTGCCCAGAAACCAGCCCGCACACAGGTGATGGTGGGAGTCCCGAGCGTGCCGGCTTCAGCCCCGCCCATGTTGAACGGGCCCATCCATTTTTTCTCCGCAACAAAGCCGGGTTCAAAAACCGCCTGGAGCACGGTGAGAGTGCAGACAGAACTGGTAATGGAGAGGCTACCTTCCTCCGCGCTGGCGACGCAGTAGATTTGCGCATGGTTATAACTGGGAGGGATGACCGACAAGATGCTGTTCGTGCCGTTGGCCACTTTCCCTGTCAGGGCAGTGCCGGGAAAAGTGCCGCTGTTGGTGACGATGAACCACTGATAATAGGTCACCATTTCCGCATCGCTGCTGGCGATGGCCAATAAGTTGGTGCTCTGCCCCTCATTCACAGTCAAGCTGGCCGGCGGCTGGAGCGTCCAGTTGATGCTGGTGCCCGGCCAGGTGATGACGGCAATGTTGTTGCTGGCCGCTTTCATCCGGGAATCCGTGCCATCGGCGGGCGCGCCTTCACTTACAGTCTGGTAGGTGATGGCCCAATTGTCGCCGCCGCCGCCTTGGTGCATGACGGATTCGATGTAATACTTTTGCCCGGCCACCAGATTGATACCAGCGGAATAGGGCGTCGCGCCCACGCTGTTCGTCCATTGATCCGAGCGTTTCTGACTGGCAATACTGCCACTGCCGAACGGAGTAGTAGTGCTCCCACTCCAATTGAGAACGCTGCTCCATGCGGTTTCCTGGGCGATGAGCTGCTTGTTGGCTGGATCGCTGTCGGTGCTCAGAAACAAGTCGCAGTCATCATCAGATGCAACGAAAAAGACATAGGCGTCGGTGGTCTGAGGTATGAAGTAGCCGCTCATCCGCTGGCTGTAATTGTCGCCGCCGCCGCCTGGCAACTCCGCATTTGAAGTCAAGGTGAGCGCGCCGGGACGGGTGTTTCCGATTTCAACGTCTTGGCGGGAGGCACCAGCGAAGAATTCGCGCTTAAGGCCATTAGTATAATCAGGGGTGCCAGGAATTACGGTGAGCGTAACCACCGAACTGGTGACGCTGATGCTGCTGAAATTGGTGTCCGCGACGCGGGCGATGGCATAGATGCTCTGGCTATTATCGCCGGGAACGGTCAGGAAGGTAAAATACGGCCCCATCCCGTTGGTGCTGACCAGCACGCCGCCCTTATACCAGGAATAGGTCATCGGGAAGCCGACGTCATTGGTGGTGCCGATGGGGGCGTCGTTCGTTGTGGCAAAATGAAAGGAGGCTTCGGTGTATGCATGGACGCTGGCCGGGGTGATTTGGGTCACGACGCTCGCGTTGGTCGGAGGTAAAGCCACAACCGTGAAGGCGGCGGCACTGCTCCCAAGGTTTGGCTCGGTGCTAGTCACAATCACCTTCAAGGCGGTGGTCGCGATGGGCGCCGTAGCGGGGACCGTGAAAGTGTTGGTGAATACGTTGGCACTGGCTTGCACCAAGTTCGCGTTCGTAGATAGACCAATGACACCCAAATTCACCGTCGCGTTCGTCACCGTGCCAATGTTCGGCGTGGCCGTGGCGGTAACGGTGAACGTTTGCCCGCGGTAGCGGCTGACAGGATTAACCGTCACGGCGACCGGCACACCAAAGGTTTTGCTGGCAAATAACGATTGAATTTGGGACGGACTCAATTCCTGGTCAAACACATTGACTTCATCAATCTGGCCGTTCAATCCCAATTGACCGTCCCCTTCGCCGGTGCCACTGCCGCCAATGTATAGCAAGCTGCCTACCGCAGCAGCGCTCCAACTGTCCGCCAATTTATTGTCCACGACTCCGTCCACATACATGGTTTTGGTGCCGTTGTTGCACGTCATGGCAATAAAATGCCACAGGCCGTCGTCAACGGCTGTCGTGCCAGTTTCCCAACCTTGACCATAGCTGACGCCGCCGATCTGGTGTCCAGTAGTGTTGTTATTGTTCAGGTAGAAAGTTCTGTTACCGCTGGCCCAAGCTCCATCGCCCTGATACATATAGGTGCCGCCAGGCGTGGTGGTTTTTATCCACATCGCCCACGTCCATGTTCCGGAGTTGTCGAAGCTTACCGGCACGCTGCTGATCGCAACATAAGCGGCGTGCGAATCACCTGCCGGAATGCTCAAGCAGCTGCCATTGCCGCCCGCAACCACCGTGGCGGTTCCAGTCAACGTGCCGTCGAACGTTGAACCGCCGGAACCGCCATTGGTCACGGTCGAGCCGATGACATCGTCGAAAGACAAATGCAACACTGGAGTTTGGCCTTGGACGCTTGCGCACAGTGACGCAAACAACGCGCCGAGGACTAGGATTTTTGTTTTCATAATTCTTTTATAGCTACGGCTGGCCGCGAAGCGAAGCAAACGGAACCGAGCCTGTAAGTTTCGAGGTGGTGAAACAAGTGATGGGGGGGTTGGATTCATAATACTCAATGATTTTTAACTAGCGTGTTTTCAGGTTTTGGACTGGTATCATCCGGCTTTTAGGAAGGATGCATTCCCAGCCGGCGGACAAAGCCTCGCCGCCACCGTGACAAGAAATCACGCGCGACAAGGCACTTTGCCAGACAGTATGGGGGTGCATGGTGTGACTATCGCCCAGTCCGCCCCGCGTGTCATGTCGATCATATCATTGATGCCGCAGAACTCATCAATCTGGCCGGCGAAATTCACGACGAGCGCCGAACCGGTGACGAATGCGAGCTTTCTTGGGCTCATGGGTTCAATTCTTCCGCGCTATTCCATTCCGATACGGATGATTTGGACGGAATAGGCCGGGATCCTGTATTCAAACTGCGCTCCGGCTTTTAGAACTGTCGTTTTGGGCACGACTACATCGGGATTCTGCAAGGTGTTCACGGCTTTGGGGTCGCCTGCCAGCAGCGTAACCTCGGTCTTCCGGACAACCTGGGTGACGCCTTCGAGATGAATAGCGGCATCCACCTTCTGGTCGCCGTAATTCACCAGCTTCACGATGATCTCCTTGGCGGAGTTGTCGCGCGTGGCGGAAACGGCAAGGTTGGGTGTTGCGTTGGTATTTTCGGAAAGCACCCGGTTGCTCAGGTAAACATCCCCTTTGTTGCAACTGAACATTTGCTGCACGTAATAGTTCGGAGTCTTGACCAGACCGCGCTGATCGAAATAAATCATATTGGCCTTTCCCCAGTGAACATGATCCACATGGGCCAGCAAGGGCGCATAAGCAGCCATTTCCACGATATCGCCATTGCGTTCAATGCCGGTCAGGTAAACCGCTTCGGCGATCGCATTGAACAGGGTGTTTCCATTGGATGCATATTCTCCGACGAATCGCTTCGGTCCATTCCGGTCAACCGTGTCAAAACGGTTCTGGTTTTTGATAAACCATGCCGGATCGTTGTAATAGTGCTCATCGGAGCTATGGACATCCAGTTTCTTCATCAAGGGATAAAGCGGTATGTTGGCCCCGATCCCCGAAGTTCCGATGATCATGATTTCTGGATGCGCCTTTTTCACGGCTGCCACAAAGAGCGGAAATCGCTCTCTCACTTGCGGCTTGTCGTGTTCCTCATTCCCCAGGCAAATGTATTTCAGGCCGAACGTTTCGGGATGGCCCATCCGCGCCCGCAACCCGCCCCATTTGCTGTCCACTGATCCGTTGGCAAACTCGATCAGGTCGAGGACATCCTGAATCCAGTCGTCCAACTCATCCATGTCAGCATATTCATAAAAATTAAAACCACAGGAAACGCCAACGGGAAGCACCGGCAGCGGCGCGGCTCCAATATCTTCGCAAAACTGAAAATATTCGTAATAGCCCAACCCCAAGGTTTCATGATAACCCCAAGTCGTGTGGTTCGCCCGGCGTTTGGCCACGTCGCCCACCGAATCCTTCCAACGATAAGCCTGGGCCAAGCCGTAACCATGCACCGTGCAGCCACCGGGGAAACGCAGGAATTTTGGATGCAAATCAGCCAGGGCCTGCGCCAAATCTGGTCGCAGCCCATTCTTCCGCCCCTTGAAGGTTTTTTGCGGAAAGAGCGACACCATATCCAATAGAAGCTTTCCCTTTTTCGCCTTGGTGACAATGGTCAGCCGTGCTTTGTCGGTGCTTTGTGAGGCCGTAATCGTTCCGGAATATTTCTGCCAGCTCGGAGTGAGGGAACCGGTCTGGAAAGAACCATAGACCGTTCCATCCTCACCCTCCAATGAAACCACCAGCGACTCGTCCTTGTCTCCATCACGCAGGAGGGCATACAACGAAACATCGTAGGTTTCACCCTGCCCAATGCGGATTCCGTCGTAGCCCAGATTGGCGACGCCGATGCCATCGCCCGGCTTATCAATGTAGATCGTCAGGTAGTTCTCATTCGCCCGGTTCAATGGTGTCCATCGCGAAACCGTGGTGTGGCATTTTGCGCCGCCCCGCTCGATCACTTCCCAGGCAGACATCGGATTCATGTCCCCGGCGGTTTTTTCCCGGAGACGGTCGCGCGGCTCGATATTGAAATACTCGAACGATCGGTTCTGCACCAACTCGGCATACAGACCGCCATCCGCTCCGTAATTGATGTCCTCGAAAAAAAGGCCGTAGAGATAGGGGCTGAGTTCGACCGTCGGCTTGGCGCAGTCAATCTGGATCTGCACCGGCGCGGCCATGGCACCGACTGAAAGCAGCAACGCTGCGATAAATAGTTTGTTCATCATTGAATCATTTTGAAGAGTGCGTGATTGCGCGTGTTTCACCGAATCAATTCAGCGGAATCGGGATAGGGAGAAATCTCAGCGGCATTCAGTTTTGCGCCGTTGATTGTCTGACGCAGCGCGAGCACAATTACGTTTTTTCCACTCCCGAACTTCAGCCAGCATTCGGGCAAATAGAATTCGCGCTGCGGGCCGGCTTCCCAATGCTTCCCGATGTCGTGGCCATTAAGCCACATGAAGCCGTTGCCCGAGGCGTTGATTAACAGCCGCCACGGAATCCATTGACCAGCGCGCGTCGCCGGCAACTCGAACTCCAGCCGATACCAAGTCAGCAGCGCGTCCTGATGATCCTTGGGCTGAATGCCGTTGCCCTTGCGCGCAATCGGAGTGTTGGTGTCGAGCGCGACCTTGCTCCAGTCGTGCGCGGTGAAATCAGGCTGCGTCCAGCCGGCGCTGACGCCGCCGAGATTCGTGGCGACCTGCCAGTCGAGCAATTTGGTGATGGTTTTCTCATTGTCGGAAAAGCCCGCCTTCCCGACGCCGCTCAATTCCTCCATCGGCAAATAGCCGTGCTCGAACCCGATGTTTTCATAAAGCAAAACAATTTCGTTGGTTCCGGGATGCAACAAGCCGCCGACCTCAAAGGAATTGTCGAATTCATCCGGGCCGATGCGGGTGAAAGATTTTTTCGTGTTCCGCGTCGCGGCGGCCGCGTAGGCGTCGCTGGGATAAAGCCGCTGGGCGATTTGGCCATTCACCTCTGCGGAAACAATGTCGCGAGTGAACGTGTTGATTAAAAACTTGGAAAGATGGGTAGTGTCATTCCCGGCCAGGGAAAACTGGGAGCGATAGAGAACATAACGCTGATCATTCACTCCAAGTTCCGGCAGCGACTTTCCGGCGGGCAACGGCTGCCACGGACCATCGAGCGGATCGTTGCGCTTGAGTGTCGTGGCGATTCGCACCGCCTCGGGCAGCGTGACCGGGCGCGCGATGAGCTTCTGCGGTTTCGGATACCAGACGCCTTCCGCCGGTGTTTTCCCCGGCGCGATGACCAGCGCTTTGGCACCGAGCGGCGCCAGATCGTAATCCACCTCGAACGATGGAATCGTCGCGGACGCTGCCACGGCGTCATCCGCCTTGATCAGCACGCGATTGCCATCCTGGTCAATGTTGTAAATCGGTTCGCTCGGCTTCACGATTTTTCCCGGCACCACGGTGACTTTGCCGGCGACGGGATTTTTTGGGTCGGTATTGTCCAGAAACACAAACCGCGTGCCGTCCGCTCCGACACGCACACCGCCGAAAAGATTCGTCGGCGCGCCTTGCAGTTCACACGGTCCGCCGTTGGCGCGCAGCAACTGCGCTTCGTTTTCGCGGATGAACTGATTCACGCCCACCGCAACTTCGTATTTCGCACCGCGCGCGCCCCATTCGCGAATCGGCGCATTGTAATCGTAAGTGGTCGTTTGTCCACGCGCCTGCCAGCCGCCGAAATGCGTGCCACCAACGAACATGTAGGTGTTCAATCCGGTCGCGCCACCGAGCAGCGACATCAGGCTGATGGCGTTGTAATGGCGAGCGTCGGAATAATTTTCCTCGCTCAACCGATCGCCCACGAGCGCGAACCAGCCGCCCTGCAATTCGGTGACAAAGCCGGGTGCGTCCGGCTGTTTAGCGCGCAGCGACATCATCCGTTGCGCACAACTCGGCGCGGCGGTAAGGCCGACATAGTAATTATCGCAATCAAACACCTGCGAAAGTGTCGGATCATCACTGCCGCGGCATTCACGAGTAAGGCAGCTAAATATAGGAACTTCGACACCGGCATTTTTCACAGCGTTGAATAAAGCGCGCAGCAGCTTGGGTTTGTCCGGACATTTGTGGTGATCGTATTCGTTCTCGATCTGCACCAGGATGATGCCTTTGCCGCCCTTCGGCTTGCGCGTGATTTGCTCGCGGGCGAACAGCTTGCACACGGCGTCATACCAGTGAACGCTCCAGGCGATGTGCGTGTCTTCGGCACTTCGCAGCCAGAAGTTGGTTCCTGTTCCCGGCGCGAACTTTGCCAGCCAGCGTGGGTAACCGCCGCCGGCCCATTCGGCGCAGATGAACGGCCCGGGCCGGACGATGGTGTAAAAACCAAATTCATCCTGCGCCATCTTCAGCCACGCCTCGAACTCCAAAAGATCCACTTTGGAAAAATCATCCAAACCAGCGGGCATTTCGCGTTCATGCCAATTCCACGGCACATAGGTCTCGACCGTATTGAAACCGGCATCCTTGATCTTCTGAAAACGGTCGCGCCACAACTCGCGCGGCGTCCGGAAATAGTGAAACGCCGCGCTGCGGATGAACACGTCTTTGCCTTCAATCGTCAGGCAATGACCGTCGTAATGAATGACCTGAGGATACGGGAACTGCTTCTCGCCGGGAGCAGGCGCCTTGCTCATGAGGGGCGTGTTGGCGGCATTGGCGTCCACGGGGACAATCGTTGTCTCTGCGTGAGCTGTCAGCGCGAGCAGTGAAATCGTGTAGAGCAGGACGATTTTGATTCTATTCATATTTGGTGGTGATTGAATTACGAAATCCAGAGGAGCGGTCATTCAATATGACGACGATGTAATCGGCTTGGAGTCCGGCGTTGAACCACCGGTGTAATTATAGTTGCAGAAATCCACGTCAACATACCCGGCGTCTTGTTTCGTGTTGAAATTGTAAATGCCAATCCGATCACCGCGATAGTTGCCCCAAGACAGTTGATACTCGGGACCGAAGTCGGTGAAATTTTTCCCGTCAGTGCTGCCGGCGTAGCGGCTGCGGCCATCGAGTCCCCAGCTTGATTTTAACCACAACTGGTCGCCCGTGATTGCGGGGCCGACGGTGAGATGGCCGTTCTCGCGGTATTCGATGCGCCGCGTCTGGCCATCCTGCACGACACCAAGAGCGGAATGCGTCCCGGCAAAATGGCAAAGCCCGGCCTTCTGACCATCGGCGAAACCAGAGAAATCGAGCTTGAGCACGACGCAATTGCTGGCGGTTCTAAAGGAACGCTGCGTGAGCGTGTTCCCCGCCTTCAGCAAATCATCGGGACGCAACGGACGAAACGCATGCAATCGCAGGAAGCCCGGACGTTCCGTCAGCGCCCACTTGTCCGCGCGCGGCTGGTAATTCCATTCCCACTGCACGCCGAGTTTCGGATTGTTGAAATTGTCATCGCTCTGTGGCGTGATGATTGGCAAGTTCGCAACCGGCTTGCGCCCGGACCAAACCATCGTGCCGATGCCGTCGTTTCCGACGTTGCCGATGATGGGCCAACCGTCCACCCAACTGACCGGCAGCAAACTCGCGCAGCGGCCTTCCCAATCGCCGGCACCATGATGCGTGAAGAAATACCAGCCACCCTGCTCCGTCTGCACGAGGCCGCCTTGGTTCGGCTCGCGCGCTTCGGGCTGCGCATGGCTGAGTTGGCGCTTCTCGGTGTATGGCCCGGCAATGTTCGTGGCGCGTTGCATCATCACATAACGGCCCATGTCCGGCTTGTGTTCGCTGAACAAGTGATAGTAGGTGCCGTTGATCTTGTAGAGTTTGTTGGCTTCGCGTCCCGCGCCTTCGTTCAGCAACACGCGCCAATCCTTGACAAGATCGCGTCCATCCGGCGTCAGTTTGAACAGCCAGGTCTTGTAGCCGTCCTTGAAATGCGTTCCCACGAAGTAACCCTGGCCGTCATCATCCCAGAACGGACAGCAATCGTCCCAGCCAGCTTCACCCATGACGCGATGCAGCGGCGCCCACGGCCCGGCCGGATCTTTCGCCACGCTCATGAAATAACCTTCGTCCGGCGTGCCGAAATAAACCCAGAACTTTCCATCGTGAAAGCGAATTGCGCCCGCCCACACGCCGCGGCCATAGCGGTTCATGCGATCCCAATTCAGCTCCGGCCCAATCTGCGTCACATCATCAATGACGTGTCCGAGAATGCGCCAGTTGACCAGATCCTTCGAATGCAGAATCACCATGCCCGGCGAACACTGGAACGTGGAGGTAATCGCGTAGTAATCCGAGCCGACGCGAATGCAGTCGAGATCACTGTAATCGGCAGGCAGGACGGGATTGCGATACGTTCCGTCGCCCTGGTCGCCCCAGCGAGTCCAGTTGCCCCACGCGCCAGCCGGTTCGTCAGCGAACGCTTGAACGAGGCCGGCAAGCAGGACCGCCGCAATGACCAGCTTGTGAATCTGAAATCTTCTAGTCATTTCAGTTTGTTTTCGCTGGCGTCAACTCGGCGGCAAATCCGCCGGAGTCGGAAAGTTTCACCGGCAGAACCGTGGACGCATCCACCGGCTGAAAGGTTTCGGTAATCTCCGTTGGTTTTCCGTCAACACGATCAGCAAAGCTCCGCAGCATCCATTTGCCCTTGCCTAAATACTTCAACGGCAGGTTCAGCGTCGCTGCGTCGTCGCCATTCATCGCGGCGAGATACCAGTGATTTCCCGAGCGCCGCGCGAGGGCGATGGCTTTGCCGACTTCGCCGGAGAGCACGACCGTTTCATCCCACACCGTGGGAATGGCGCGGAGAAACTCAACGCCGGGCTGGCCGCGATAATTCGCCGGGCTGTCGCACAGCACCAGCAGCGGACTGGGATAAATCACCGTCAGCGCGAGCTGGCGCGCCCGCGTGCCCATGACCTCCGCCGGCGCGGTGGCTTTGAAATCCTTCGGTGCGCCATTCAGAAAACCGCCGGGCGTGAAGTCCATCGGCCCGAGCAACGCGCGCGTGAACGGCAGCGTGGCGGCATGCAGCGGCGTGCAGCGGTTGCCGCCAAGCTTGTTGTATTCGTTGCCGAGCACGCCTTCCTGTGTGATGAAATTCGGATAGGTGCGCGCCAGTCCGGTGGGTTTGTAGGTGCCGTGAAAATCAATCAGCAGATGGTGTTTCGCCGCCGTCACCAGAACTTTTTCGCACCATTGCACCGTCTCCTGCGACTGGCTGTTGATGAAATCAATTTTCACCCCGGCAAACCCCTGCCCGGCCAGATACGCCAGCGCTTTTTCAATCCCAAACGTTTCGATGTCGAGCGAATGCGCCCAGACCAGCAGCCGGACGTTTTTCGTTTTCGCGTATTGGATCAGTTCGGGAACATTGACGGCGGGAACGGCCTTGGTGAAATCGCCTTTGACCGCGTTGGGCGGTGAATGCAGCGATTTGTTGTAGCTCGTCATGCCTTCATACCAATACCAGTCCACCAGTTGATACGACCAGCCCATCTCCGCCGCGAGATCAATGTATTCCTTGTCGGACGGCGTGGTGCCACGCGCTTCCACGGCCCGATGTTTGGGATCGGCATCGTAAGGATTAATACCGGTCCACCAGGCGTCCCACGCACTAGCGCCGGGCTTGATCCACGAAACGTCTTTCAAACGGCTCGGTGTGGCGAGCGTGGCGATGAGATCGGAATCCACCAGATCGGCGGCCGTGCGGCCAAACATCAGCACGCGCCACGGACTGACCCGCGGCACAGACGAAACCACCAGCCCGTTTCCATCCGAGCGTTTGTCGAGCGTCACTTTAACAACCGGCGATCCCGTGCCGGTGAGGGACATCCCTGACCAATCGAGCAAATCGGATTCGGCGATCGCGAGGTATCCCGCCGGCGTTTCAACCAGCAGCGGAAGCACGCTTTGGTATGGATGGCCGGGTTTCCCCGCCGGAATCGCGCTTAATTTCATTTCCGGATAGTGGTTTTCCGCACAGGCCGATTCTTCGCCAGCCCAACAGCCAAAGTCATCCGCGAAACAGAATTCCGTCAGCTCATTCGTCAGCACAAAATTCCCCAAACCCGAACGCGCCGGCAAGTCGTAGCGAAAAGCCACGCCGTTGTTGTAAGCGCGCACAATCAAACCAAAAACGCGCGGCGCAGCGCCGGCTTCTTCAAACGTCAGTTCCAATTGCTGCCAGTGATCACTCACCACCCGGCGATTGCCAAAAAGATTCTCCCATTGGCCGTCGTGGTGCTTGGTCCGGGTTTTGGTGATGACCGCCGCCGGACCAAGCCTTGTGCCATCCTTGAATTCGAGGCCGAGCGGCGAATTGGTGAGCACGTTTTTACCATCCGCCTCCACGCGAAAATGCAGGCCGTGTTCATCTGAGACCACCACGGCCAGATTGCCATCCGGCGATGCCAGCCGCTGTTCGGCGGCGGGCACGCTCAAGATGGAAAGTGACCAACCCAGGAAAATTAAAGCCAGTGCGGTGCAAGTTTGGTGTGGAATTTTAGCAGTCATCGTAAATCAATGTGTCATTTAAAAAAACCTTGAAAATTCAAGGTCGGATTGCAATTGCCGGCCTCAATCCGACCGGAGGAAGATTGAAGGCATCATCCCGGATGACCGTTCCATGCTTGAGAATAGTTCCCGGTCCCGGCAGATAAAATGGCGACGACCAATTGGTCAAATCCAGGCTGGTCATGTATTGAGCCACGTCATACATCGGGTCTACATACATCATCCATGAACCATTGGACAATTGAACCGCGCAAGGCCCTTCCATATTCGCCCAGTCCGCGCGATTGGGCAGCCACGTCCACGGCCCGGTGATCGCCGGCGCGGTCGCGTGCTGCAATAAGTTGCTTTTGGTAAAGCAGTGCCAGGTGTTGCCCATCTTGAGAATCTGAGTATCGAGATGCATTGAACCAATGCCGATATCCACCGGCCCGCTCCATCCGGTCAGATCACTGTTGGTCGCGGTATAAAGGTAAGGCCGCAAATCACTGCCGGCTGAGGAACAATTGACCGTGAACTTCGGCAGACCGCTGTCGCCCACCACCCACTCCGGCGCCCAGCTGAGTTTTACGCCGGGAATGTTGGTGGTGTAAATCGAGGGCATGGTATTCCACGTCTGCAAGTTGGTGCTCCAGGCCAGGCCGACAAAATTCTGGTTCGCGTAAGGCTGGTTGTAAGGCGGAGAGGTGAACACGACGTAATACCTGCCGTCCGTGTGTTTCATGATGCTGGGATCACGCAGGGAGCAGCCGGGCGGCCCGCCATAGCCCGTATCGGCGTAGAGCGTGAAGTTGGTCGCGTCCGCCGAGGCGTAAATCCGCAACTTCATGTCGTTCGCAGCATCTCCTGTGAACGACGAAAAGACATACACTGGCAGCGCGGCGGCGAGCGTCAGTTGCGCGGTTTGAAATGCCAGCAATGCCATTGCCACGGCCTTAAGCGGTGACCGAACATATCTGCTCAATGTCGTAAAGTGCTTCTTCATGTTTCAGCGGATTCTCAGCGCGAAGGCGGTTTGGCCGTCGAATTTTTTCGGCAATGACACGTGCAGGCCAGTTTCGTTGCGGGTGAATTTCAACTTGCCACCACCGACCAACTGCACGCTGCCGATTTTGCCCGGCCAATTTGGAGAATTGGCCGCGAGCGATTTAATGATCACATCACCGTCCTTGGGAATTTCCAGCACGATGGCGTGGAGCGTCTTGCCATCCTTCGACTGCGTGAAGCGGATGTCTTCCGACGTGAACGGCTTGTTCGACACATCGCGCTGACCATCGAATTGCCCTTTCTCCGCCACAGCGGTTGAAGGGCCCTCTCCGTAAACTTTCCACGGACGCGTCGCGTAGATGGCTTCACCATTCACCTTCAACCACGCGCCGATTTCACTGACGATTTTGATTTCATCCGCGTCTGGCTGGCCATCGCGCTGGAGCGGCACGCTTAACATCAGATTGCCGTTCTTGCTGACAATATCGCAAAGCATCCGGATCACCGATGGCGCGCGCTTGTAACCGTGCCGTTCGAAGATGCTGCGGGCGTAGTGCCATCCGCCGATGCACGTATCGGTCTGCCACGGCTGCGGCAAGATGCCGTCCGCCTTGCCGCGCTCGATGTCATAGACCATGGTTCGGCGCTGCATCTCGTTCAAGATTTTCCCGTTCATCACCGCTTCCGTTCCGCCGTTCTTATTGAGCCGCGAGTTGTAAAAATGCGCGGCTAGATTCAGTGGCACCTCCTCTGCAATCGAATGGAACGGCAAGACGGCGTCGTCAAAATAAATCTGGTCGGGGTGATAGTCATCCCAGAGTTGCTTGGTTCGTTTGAAGAATTTTTCCATGTAGGCCGCATCGGGCAAGCTCGTGCCGCGGGCGGCGTCAAAATCATGGAACAGCGTTCTGCCGGGACGGTGATTCTGCTCGTAAAGGTCCTGCGGATCGAGACCGTCCCACCAAAGACCTTTGCCATCAGCCTTGGTCAACTTGCCGTCGTAAGGCACGCCCGCGAACGGCCCGTCCTTGTCCGCGCCCTGCGCGACTTCATACCACGACCATGTGCGCGAGGCATGAACGCTTACGCCGAAGCGCAAACCGATTTTTCGCGCCGCCTTCGCCCAGCCGCCGATCAAATCCTTTTGCGGCCCGACATTGACAGAATTCCACGGCTGGTATTCGGAATTCCAAAGATCAAAGTTGTCGTGGTGATTGGCGAGCGCCATGAAGTATTTCGCGCCGTTTTGCTTGTAGAATTTCAGCAGCGTGTCCGGATCAAAATGCTCCGCCTTCCATTCATGGATCACGTCCTTGAAACCATTGGTCGAGGGATGCCCGTATTCGGCAAGGTGTGATTTGTATTGGCCGCTGCCTTGAACATACATGTTGCGCGCATACCAGTCGCCATGCTCGGGCTGGCATTGCGGCCCCCAATGCGCCCAGATACCGAACTTCGCGTCGCGGAACCATTCCGGCGTTTGATAGTTCGTGAGCGAATTCCAATCCGGCTTGAACGGCCCTTCGGCAATCGGCGGCAGTTGCAGTGAATTGGTTTGCGCCAACGCAGTTGCGAGCGAACAGCCCAGCACCAGCAGGCTCAATCGGGTTCGGTTCCGTCTCAAAATTTTGGATTTCATCAACGGAGCCTTCACAAGTTGTTCCTCATTTCATTGGATTCAGTTGGGCAACGCAGCCGCCTCCGGGGCGCAGGGAGAGCTGCACCCGGTCGCTCCGTTTGACGGTTCTTTCCCCGCGCTGCCAGGCATCATCGCGATTCGGCGCGTCGCCTAGTTGCGTCATCTTGTATTCGCCGCGTCCGAGAAAATTCAGCGGCAGATCCAGCGTCGTGGCCTCGCCGCCGTTGATGACGCCGATGAACCACTGCTTGCCACTGCGGCGGGCGAAGGCAGCGCACTTGCCGATTTCGCTGCCCGGCAGAACGATGGTTTCGTCCCAAGTCGAGGGGATCGCTTTCATCACATCCACCGCCGGGTTGTTCAGGTAGTTCGTCGGATGATCCGCGTAGCACAGGAACGGCGAGGTGAAAACGACGGCCTGCGCCAGTTCGCGCGACCAGGTGTAACCGCGCAGTTCTTTGGGGTTGAAAACCGTCGGCGTGTAATCGCCCGGCCCGATCACAAACCGCGTGAAAGGCAGGATGCAGTCGTGCTGCGGCGGCAGCGTGCGGTTGTAACGGAGGATGTGATACTCGTGGCCGCGAATGGATTCACGAGTGATTTCGTTCGGCCAGGTGCGCTCGCGGCCGACGGGTTTGTTCGCGCCGTGGAAATCCACCATCAGTTTTCTCGCGGCGGCGTCCCGCAGAGTTTCGTCATACCAATTCACCCAGCGCACGTTGGCTTCCGGCTGGAAATCAATCTTCACGCCGACCACGCCCAGCGCGACGGCGTGATCCAGAAGATTGGTGCGGGTCGCTGGATTTGAAACCTCATTGCAGTGAAGCCAAATCCAGATTTTCACGCCGCGAGTTTTGGCGTAATCGCAGACCTCCTTCAGACAGGCCCATTTGTCCTTGTCGTCTTCTTTCCAGTTTTTCCAGCCTTCGTCCACGAGGTAATACTCGAAGCCGAGAGCTTTCGTCCAATCCACCCACTGCTGCTGGTCGTTGAATCTCGGGGCGCCAATGGACCACCATTGCCACGAGGAACGGCCCGGTTTGATCCAATCAGCTTTGGCCAGCTCTGGTGAAGCGGCCGGGCCGAGATTGCGAATGAGATCGCTGTTCGCCAGCGCGTTGAGATCGCGGGCCAGCAGCGTCACGCGCCAGGGCTGAACCACGGCGGCGTCAGTCGTCCAGCCCGTTTTGTCGGCATGGAAACACACGCGCAGCGAATGGTCGGAGCCGGCCTGCACCGCCGCATCGCTGTAATTCAAAAGATCCGCCTCGGTCACGAGCGCATAGCCGCCGCCGGGCAGCTTGAAGGTGATCGGCAGCGCGATTTTTTTGTCCGCTTGAAAAGCCTCCAGCGGCTTGCTTTGGAAAATCCCCTCGTAGCCGAAAGCGTCCGGCTGATACCACGCCAGCTGATTGCCGGCCATTTTCCATTCCGTCGCCTCGCCGCTGATTTTCCGGCCCGGCTTGGCCGTCAGCTGCGCGCGCAACGCCACACCATCGTTGTAGGCGCGCACGTCGAGTTCGTAAGCCTCGCCGCCGGCGCTGCGGACGGCGATGGTGGTCTCGCGGTAATCATTTTCCGCGCGCGCATGACTGCCGAACATGGCATACGACTCGCGGATTTTGCGGGAAGACGATTTGTCCAGCGTGACGTTCGCGCCCAAATCCACGCCGTCCGAAACGATGCCGAAGCGCGAGTTACGCACGACTTCGCGGCCGTCGAGGGAAACCGAATAACTCAACCCGCCATCGTCAGTCACCGTGGCGACGACTTTGCGGTCGGGTGATTTAACGACGATTTCCGCCGATTGAGCGGACGCGGCGAAAAACACAAGTGCTGCGAGCAAGGGAATGATTGGCTTCATCATAGATGGAATCAAATGGCGAGGTTTCGATTTCAAGAATCTTCACGGATAAACCAACCGGAAAAATACGTTGGCATTGGTTTGCTGGATCGAGATCTGGTTTTTTGTGTTGGCTCCAGACATATCCTACCAGTTGGTCGTGCTCAAGTTGGTGTTCATTTGCAGCCGCCAGTCGGTATGGTCGGCGGTGCTGGATTTTTGCAAAAGCATAATCAAAATATATTGGGGCATCTCTATTTTAAAATGTGACAATCACCTGCAATTCACGCCATTTTTATCGTTTTATAATGACGTTGTATTTATGTCATGCCACAAAAGGACTTTTTCCTAAAAATGAACTGTTTGGGGGCCAATGCCTGCTACGGGGCAGAAACCTGCACGGCACTGCCGGCATAGCTAACAACTGCGTCTGACGCGGACGTTGTTGAAACTCCGACACCGTGGCCGGACGAAACCCAGACAATGTTAAAGGTGCGGCTTGCAAGCATTCCCGGAAAACTTCCCTGCCGCGCACCAATGGTCAGCGTCTGCGTGGCATCGTTCCAGGTCATGGGAATGGTCGCATAGGCGCCGGTCTCGTAGTTGTAGTTGTCGCCTTCGTCCTCATAGAGCGTGAAGCTGCCGCTGGCACCACGGTAAATGCGCAGCTCGATGGGATTGTTGGTCTGCATCGCGTATTGAATGGCCGGGCCATAGGGGACAATGGAACCGGCGCGCACTTGAAGCGGCATGACATCAATAGTTGCGTTGGCGCTGATGGTCTGGCCACCGGCATTGGTCAGCCCGGTCCAGAAATCATACCACGTCGCGCCCGCCGGGAGATAAACATTGCGGTTGGTCGCACCCGCAGTGGTCACCGGACACGCCATCAGTGCCGGGCCGAACATATATTGGTCTTTGATGCCAAAGACATTCGTGTCCGATTGGAAGTCCATGACCAGCGGGCGCATCATCGTGTAGCCCTGGCTCGTTACCTTCCACGAAACGGAGTAGATGTAAGGAACCAAGTGGTGGCGAAGCGCGTCAAAACTGGTGAGCGCCGAATAATAGGGTTCGCTGAACCGGTAGATTTCTTTGTAGTTGTTTCCGTGGATGCGAAGCATGGGACAGAACGTGCTGAACTGGAACCAGCGCGTGAACACTTCGTTGTAAATGTATGAGCCAGACACATAGCCGGGAGCATGGTCGTTAAATCCGCCGGTGTCCGTGTTCCAGTAAGGAATGCCACTGACACTAAAGTTCAGGCCGGCGGGAATCTGGTTCGCAAACGTGGTCCAATCAGAGCCGATATCGCCTGACCAAGTCACGGCGGCGTTGCGCTGCTGGCCGGCGTAAGCCGACCGCGTGAGAATGAAAACGCGCTTATTCGAAGTTTGCGCGCGCTGTCCCTGATAGGCGGTCGTCGTGTGCATCAACGGATAGGCATTGAACACCTTCGCGCCCGCGCCGGCGGCAGTGGTGTAATTGCGAAACTCGCCCCAGTTACCGCTCAATTCCGCTTCGCTGGCGTCAAACCACCAACCGTCAAAGCCCGCTGAGAAGATGTGCTGCGACATTTGCGACCAATAGACCGACCGCGCGGCGGCATTGAAGGGATCATACCACCGTCCTTGTCCGGCAGGATATACGTTGTTTAGAACGTTCGTGAAAAGACCACCCACGACGTCAAGGGCGTTCGCATTCGCAATGCCCACATCAAACCGCGCCCAGACAGAGATGATCGCGTGCGCATTCGCGGCGTGCAACATCGTCATCAGGTTCGTGGGATCGGGATAATTTGGCGCATAGAAAATGTGCGAGCCCCACGCATTGCCCTGACTGGTGTTATTGATATTCCACCACCACTGCCAGTCTTGGATGATGCCATCCAGCGGGATGTTGTCGGCGCGATAAGTGTTGACCACATTGGTCAGTTCCGCCTGGCTGGCGTAGGCGTTCTTGCATTGCCACAAACCCCACGCCCATTTGCCGAGCAGCGGCGCGGCCCCGGTCAAATTGCGGTAGCCCGCAATCACGTCGTCGAGTTCCGGGCCATACATGAAATAATAATCCACCGCGTCTGCCGCCTCGGAGGTCCAAGTCAGATTCGTCGGATTGCTCTGCGCCACGCTCACGTCACAAATCGCCGGATTGTCCCAGAGCAAACCGTAGCCGCGGCTGGAAACCAAAACCGGAATCGCGCTTTCAGTCGGATTTTTCTGCTGAAGATGAACGCTCGCGCCGCGATAATTCATCAAACCCGCCGCGTGCTGGCCCAATCCGTAAATTGCTTCGTTGGACGAAATTAAAAACTGCTGCCGGCTTTGCAGCGTGCTGATGTTGCCGACGCTAGTGGCCGTCAGGGATTTGCCGCCGCCGATCGGTTCGCTCAAGATCACCGCGCCGTTGGTGTCGTAAAAGCCCACCGCACCGGTGGCACGATTGACACGCACCTGCAAGGCCGCCGTGGTGAGCGAAACCTCATTGGCGCTTGCGGTCACGCTCCAGCCGGCATTGGTGGACGACGCGATGACCGCAAGGCTGTTGGTCGGAACGGCGTTGCTCAAACTGTAAGCCACGCGAACGACGCGCGGCGAAAACGCCTGCAATTTCAGCGTGCCGGGATTCATCTGGAACGTGAGGCCGTCGCTGTTGGTCTGCCAGGAAAGCACCGGTATCAGTTGCAAGCCCCGCGCGTATTGCAGGCGGTAAAACATGGCGGTTTCAGACGCGGTATCCGCGACGAAGTTTGAGCCGCTCACGTTGGAAACGGGCAGTCCCGAATACGTCCACGGCCCGCTCAAATTAGACGTTGATTGCAAGCGGTAGCCGGCGTTCGTTGCGGGCCAGGAAATTTGCACCTGGCTTCCGGCCAGCATCCGCGCCGTCAGCAGCGGATGCGCGCGCGGCGTGAGTTGCGCGAGAAACACGCGGTCGCCCACGAGCGCGTTCAGTGTATTGTCCGGCGTGCCCGCCGTGCTGCCCTTGTAGGCGGAACCAGTGCTGAAGATATTCGTCGCGTTGCCGAGCCATTCAAAAAAGGCGTTGTTGTTGCCGACGCTGGTCAGGTCGAAGCCGTAGGTCGTGTTCGTCGCCAGCACCAGCGGCGTGCCCAGCGTGAAATGCAGCCACATCCCGTCGCCATTCAACGAACTGGTCGCCGTCGCCGGCCAGCCTTCAGTGCCGGTGGCGGAATACGTTTCCGACGCCATCGCAAAACCAGCCGTGCCCGCCTGCGCTGGACGCGTGATGCGCAAGGTCAGGCCGCCGCCATTCTTCATCATCCACCAAGTGCCGTTGCTGCCCGACGTGTTGGGATCGGTGGTATTGGCAGTGTAGCCGGCGTGCTTGACCCAGATGTCGGTCAGGAGATAACCGCCGTCGCTGGAACCCGTGGTAAACGTCTGGCCCTGGCTGGTGCGGTCATTCGCCACGTAGGTAACGGTGTCATTGCCCGGGCCGTTCGTGGCGGGCGCGCTGCCGGAGGCATAGACATTGTTCATGTCCATGTTGGCTCCGGCAAAATTATAGATGTCATATGTCTCTGGTATCGGCGAGGCCGAACTCAAAGCCAGCGTCACTGCCGAAGCCTGCATCGTGATGCCGGCAACTCCGGAAAACAGGGCGACAAAATACAGGCACCTGAAAACCTGCCCGCACAACTTTAATATAATTAACATATAAAAATGGGAACCTGATTTCGAAAAACTGCCTTCTATTTGCCATCGTCCTTACCTCCCCATTCCCAACCGAGGAACCCACGCCTCGGCCAAGCTATCCGCCACAAGCACTGAAAGATCATGGAATGAGTGTTTAAGCTCGGTGTGGTGCCGAGGCCGGACGTGAGCGGATTCGTCTGCACCGGCAAATTCAAAATCAGGCTGCCAAACATCTGGTAAGAGCCAAACGCGCCGCCCGTCCCCAGCGAGTAGCCGCCGGAAAGATTCGCCGTGCCAGACCACAGGCTGCTGTCGTTCAAGACGAGCGTGTCCTTGGCGACGCCGCCGGGAACAATCGCGCCCATCCGGCCATTGCCGATCAACAGGCTCTGCGTCATGTTGTTCGCACCGGGTGATGAATACCACATCCTTAAATTGCTGGCGTGAATCTGAACAGCCAGCAAAACCGTCGCCGCGATTGCAAATGATGATTGAGAGCGTTTTGTCATGGATAAACCAATCGGAAAAACGCGTTGCCATTGGTGAGCGGAATCGAAACAGCGTTGGCTTCTTCCGTTCCGGATACATCCTGCCAGTTGGTCGTGCCCAAGTTGCTGTTCATCTGGAGCCGCCATCCGATGTGATCCCCCGGCCAACTGAACTGAAGCTCGCCGCCGCTGAACGTGAGCGACAGATTTGGCGGGACCAACGAAACGACCTGCACGCTGACGGGTGAGGAATCGGGACTTTCGCCCGCGAAGTTCGCCGCGCGGACGACGTAGTAATAGGTTCCGCCATTCATCACGTTCGTATCCGTAAAGTTTGTGCTGCTGAGTTGCGCGATGGCGGTGTAGGAGGCGCCATTGTCAACGGAGCGGCTGACCGTGTAGCTGGTCGCGCTTGTCACGCCGTTCCACGTGAGTTGGACCTGGCTGTCGCCCGGCGTGGCCGCGAGACCGTTCGGGGCGGCGAGCTGGTTTTGAAACAAGGCAATTTCCCCGGCGGACAGGGCGCGGCTGTAGATGCGGAAATCATCAAACGAACCATTGAAATAGGAATCCCCGCTGAATTGCGATTTGCCGAGATAGTTCTGGGTCGTGGCCCCAAGGCTGGAGGGGTTCAGGGTCATTGTGTTGTTGCTGCCGCTCAGGACGCCGTTGACGTAAAGCCTGGCCAAATTGCCTGAGAGCGTGACGGCTACATGCGTCCAAATGCCGGTATTGAGAGCGGTGACATTGATTCCCTGCTCGTTGTTATACCCGCTTGTAGTAATTGCAAAACGCATGTTGCTGCCATTGTAAGGCGTCAGGAACATATAAGCCCCGGTCCCTGCACCTGGTGCGGTGCTCGTGCCGAAATCAAACATACGCCCATTCGCCAAGCGGCTGTTCAGCTTCACCCATCCCATGATGGTGAAGTTCGTCATTCCGTTCACGACACCCGTCGGCAGTGCCGCGTATTGCGACAAGGTGTTGCTGACCGTGAGCGCGTTGTTGATTTTGCCGGCGGTGAAGGTCGGGGCGTTGACGAGCGTGGCGTTGAAACCACGAACACTGGAGTCTGCGGCAACATTGCCCGAACTTTCGTCGAACTTCAGTTGCAGGCGCAGGTCGCTCGGGGTGACGGAGACTTGGGCGGAGTTGGGGCCGGAACCGCCGGCGTTGGCGCCGCTGACGACGTAGTAGTAAGTGACGCCATTGGTGAGGCCGGTGTCAGTGTAAATGAGGTTCGTCAGTCCGGTGGTAATCGTGGTGTAAGGGCCGCCGCTCGTGATGGCGCGTTTGACGGTGTAGTTCGTCGTGGCGTTGGGGAGCCAGGTGAGAGTGGCCTGACCGTCGCCGGAAACGGCGGCGAGCTGCATCGGGGCGCCGGCGGCGGGATTGGCAAGCGCGGCGATCTCCCCGGCGGTCATCGCCTGGCTGTAGAGACGGAAGTCGTCGAGGTTGCCGTCGAGATAGGGATCGGGCCACTGCGACTTGCCGAGGTAGTTTTGAGTGGTGACGCCGAGGTCGGCGGGGTTGAGCGTAATGGTGCCGGAGCCAGCGAAGGCACCGTTGACGTAGAGCGAAACGGTGTTGCCGGAACGGGTGACGGCGACGTGGGCCCAAGCGTTGGTGGGGAGGGCGATGGTGCCGTTCACGAATTGCTCGGCGGCGACGGTCGTGCGGATGGCGAAGCGGAGTTTGGCGTTGTTGGGCGACGTGGCCGTGTATTGCGGCGTGAGGAACATGTAGTTCCCGGTGCCCGTGCCGAAATCGAAGATGCGCGAGAACGAGCTGAACGCGTTGATCCAGACCCAGGTGGAGACGGTGAAGTTGGTGATGCCACTGGTGACACCGTTGGGGAGCCAGGCATACTTGGAGGAGGAATTCGTGACGAGGACGAGGGCGTTGCCGAACGTTCCGGGGGCGAAGGTCGCGCCGTTGACGAGCGTGGCGTTAAAGGCGCGGCCGCTGGAGTCGGCGGCAATCGTGCCGCTAGTCTCGTCGAACTTGAGTTGGACCACCAGGCTGCTCGGAGTGACGGAGATTTCGGCAGAGTCGGGGCCGGTGCCAATGCCGTTGGAGGCGCTGACGACGTAGTAGTAGGTGACGCCGTTGGTGAGGCCGGTGTTCGTGTAGTTGGTGCTCGTCACGCCCGAGGCCACGGTGGTGTAGGGGCCGCCGCTGGTGGTCGCCCGCTCCACGTTGTAACTCGTCGCGGCGGCGGAAGGCATCCAACTCAGGGAAACTTGGTTCGCGCCCAGTATCGCGGTCAAACCTGTCGGCGCGGGGGGCGGAGCCGACAGAGTCGTGGCGCTGGCCTGCGCGGAGTTGGTGCTCTCACCGCTGCCGTTCACCGCCGACACAACGTAGTAATATGTCGTGGCGCTAAGCAGACCGGTGCTTGCGTAGTTCGTGGTGTTCACGCTCTCGGCAATGTTCGTGTAAGGCCCGCCGCTGACGGTCGCCTGCTTGATGTTGTAACTGATCGCACCGGGGCTGGCGGTCCAGAACAAATTGATCTGGCTGAAGGAAGCTGGCGCAGCCCCCAAGCCGGTGGGAGCCGGAGGGATCGGCTGCGGCGCGGCGGCAAATCCGGGCATCCAGAGCTGGCTGTCGCCGCCGTTGTTGGTCCCCTGAATGATGTTTGCGCCATTGGCTGTCGAGCCGCCGCTGACATCGGCAACCAGGCCGCTGTTCGCGGACGTGATGCGGAAGAAGCCATCGCTGTCGGGCAAAATGCTCCAGAGCTGGCTGTTGCCTCCGCTCGAAGGTTGGATGACCAGTTTGTCGCCCGCGTTGGCGCTGCCGCCGTTGTCAATCACCTTGGCACTGGCAACGTTGGTGGCGCGATACTGACCATTGCCCTGCCAGGCAATGTTCCATAGCTGGCTGTTGCCCCCGTCAAAGGTCTGCTGCACGACCGGTGCGCCGTTGGTGCTGCCGGTCACATCCATGACCTTGTTGCTCTTCTTATTGACGACGCGATAGGTGCCGTTGAGCACGGCTTGTCCACTGTCGGACCACAGGCCCAGTTCGGAGATCCCCAGCGCGCCGCCGTTGCCGGCGGTGACATTGATCTGGTAGTAGCGGTAGCCGGTAGTGTTGCCGATGTTGTAGATTTTCTGCTTATACGGATCGGAGAAGGCCTGGCCACTCTCCGTGTCGAGCGTCGTCCAGGTCGAACCGTCGTTCGAGCCTTGAAATTGCCAGGCCGTCGGTTCGCGACCAACCACGTCGGCGCTGTTTACCGTGTAGCGCTTGACGACCGGCGCGTTGCCCGAGCCGAAGTCGTAGCGGAGCCAGCCGGTGGGGCTGGGGTGGGTGTTGCCGTTATACCATCTTGTGCCGGGGTCGTTGTCGAAGGCTTGGGCGGGTCCATCCCATCCAGAGGAGCCATCGTTGGAGCTGGCCGTGCCACTGCCACTGAGGGCGAGGTTGACCATCGGCGCAGGAAGCAGAGAACCGCTAAACTCAGGTGAATTGCCACTGGTGCCGACAGAATTTACCGCTTGAACCACATAGTAGTTAGTCGTGCCCGCAACCGCTGTCGTATCCACATAACTCGTCGTGGCGGTGCCGAGGTTGCTGGCGATGGCCGCATAACCACTGCCGGAGGTGGTGGAGCGCAGCAGATTGTAGCTGGTGGCACCAAAGGAAGGCACCCAGCGCACGGTAATGACTTTGCTGGAGCCGGAGGCAAATACAGCCGCCGGAGCCGCCGGAGTTGTCACCAGGCCACCACTTCCGCCGGTGAACGCCAGATTGGAATAGGTTCCTATTGCGTTCGTAGTGACTCCAGTGCAGAGAAATAAGCCGATATAAACGGTGGATGGCAGACCATTGCCGTAGTAGGAGCTGGTATTGGGAGCCCAATTGGCGCCATCCGGCGAAGTGTAAGTGTTAATGTGGTTGCCTATGCGCTCGATTTTAAGCCAGTAAGGCATGGGCAGAGGAAGTGTTTGCGAACGGTGCGCCCAGTTACTCCCTCCCCAGTTGTCCGTCCAGCCAGTCTGATAGGACTCAAAATTATAGCCACTATCTGCTGAGTGAGGCGATAAGGAGACAATGGCAGTCTGCGATTTGGTGCTGACGAGATTGTCACGAATCATCAATCCCATCCTGCCGGCAGTATTTCCCGTATAGGGGAATGGGTTGACCAAGGCCACCATGGCGCAGTCGCCGGCCATCGCTTTGTAAGCAAACTGACAGCTGTCAGAGGCACCGCCCCAGACCCCCCACCCAGATCCGGCCAGTGTCCACACACCGTTCGCGTAAGAAAGGCTGCCTACCGGGAGGGCGGTGTCTATTTGGGTTAAGGTCAACCCGCTCGATGCCACCGAAACCGCCGGAAGAACAATAGGCGCCATCGGGGTGGCGGTGGTGAAGTCCGCAGTCTTGGCAAGCGTCCAGTTCCCGGAATCAACCGGCTGGGACTGGAGTTTAAGGTCTATCCAGGGAGTGGGAAGGCCTTTGCGATTTTTATACGCGTTTTGGATGAAGTAAAGAGCCCCGCGATTGGCGGTGTAAGTTCCCACCCATTGATTGTTGACCCAATAGTTGTAATCAATTGAGCCATAAGTAACAAAAGGATTATCGGTCATGAGCGTGTTGCGGGCGTAGTATTCGCCGCAGGC